>JAZDOO010000116.1:0-8126 GCA_043798555.1 Pseudomonadota bacterium
AAAACGTCACCATTTTTGTCTCTACTGCTTACCTCGATGAAGCCGAGCGCTGCAATCGGGTGGGACTCATGAATCGAGGGAAACTTCTTGCCTGTGGAACACCGCAAGAGGTAAAAAAACTAATGCGGGGGACGATCATCGAAATTCGGTCGTCTCAGCCGAGGAAGGCCACTGCCATTTTACGCGAACAGCTTTATGCCGATTCGGTGGGCCTTTTTGGTGACCGTGTGCACGTGGTAACGCAAGATCCGGAACCGGCTGCCTCCCAGACGGAAATAATCCTTTCCAAAGCCGGCATTGAACTCAGTACCATTCGCACCATTGCCCCAACCCTCGAAGACGTGTTCATTTCGGTCCTGACCAAAGAAAACTGAAGCGGTGACTTATGAACGCCATTAATAATGGGAAGGCGGTGGTAGTTAAGGATTTGGAGAGACGGTTCGGCAACTTCATTGCGGTGAATCGCGTGAGTTTTGAAGTTGCTACCGGTGAAATTTTCGGTTTTCTCGGTCCCAACGGTGCGGGCAAGTCTACAACCATTCGCATGCTTTGTGGCATCCTTGCACCCAGCGGCGGCACGGGGACGGTGGCGGGGTTTGACATTCGAAGTGAAGCTGAGGAGATCAAGCGCCACATTGGTTATATGAGCCAAAAATTTTCACTTTATGAAGATTTGACGGTGGAGGAAAACATTGATTTCTATAGCGGTATCTATCACATTGCATCTGAAAAGAAGCAGGAGCGCAAGGAATGGGTGATCGAGATGGCAGGTCTTCAGGAACGTCGGCTTTCACGCACGGCCATTCTTTCAGGGGGATGGAAGCAGAGACTGGCACTGGGGTGTGCTATTCTCCATGAACCACCGATTATTTTTCTCGACGAACCTACTTCTGGGGTGGACCCCATGAGCCGTCGGCAATTTTGGGACCTGATCTACGAACTCTCGGGCAAAGGGGTTACGGTATTTGTTACCACCCATTACATGGATGAGGCGGAGTATTGTGACCGGCTTGGTTTGATCTATCGGGGAGAATTGATCGCTCTGGGTACTCCGGAGGTGCTCAAGACTGAGCTGATGCAGGAGGATGTTTTGGAGGTTATCTGTGAACGGCCCCAGGATGCAATGGGTGAAATAGAAGAAATTTCTGGGATTAAAGAAGTTGCTTTGTTTGGGAAAGGACTACACGTTGTTGCCGATGACGGTCATGAGGCTGCCACGTCAATTAGGGAGCTTTTAAGTAACAAAGGCTACCACGTCATGGGAGTTGAGGAAATCGCCCCCTCCTTAGAGGATGTTTTTGTATCGCTAATTGAAACCCGTGACCGGATAGGACAGCCCCAGGAGGAGGTACGGCGGTGAAGCCCCTTCGAATCTGGGCTATTGCTCGCAAGGAATTTCTCCATGTCATTCGTGACCCCCGAAGCTTGGGCATGGCTATTGCAATTCCGATGCTGCAGCTTTTGATTTATGGTTATGCCTTGACGCTCGACGTGGACAATGTGCCGATAGTCATCTGGGACCAGAGTAACTCTCCCACGAGCCGGGAATTAATCAGTCGTTTCGATGGGTCCCGTTACTTTTCCACATGGAGATACGTTGATAATTATCGGGAGGTAGGAAGGGCCATTGATTATAGGCAAGCTCTTTTGGCGCTCATTATTCCAAGGGACTTCGCTAAAAGTGTTGAATCCGGACGTCTTGCAACAGTGCAGGTGATCTTTGATGGGAGTGATTCCAACACGGCGACCATTGCTTTGGGGTATGCTGAGGTCGTGGTCTTAACTTATTCTCAGGATATTGCCGTTCGCCAAGTACAACGGAGTGGTGGTCGTATTCCTCAGATGCCGATTGACCTCAAGCCCAGGGTCTGGTTTAATGCTGATCTGGAATCTAAAAACTACCTTATCCCCGGCCTCATTGCGGTGATCATGACAGTAATTACCGCCCTGCTTACTTCGCTCACAGTGGCCCGGGAGTGGGAACGCGGTACGATGGAGCAGCTCATTTCCACTCCTGTCAAAGGTCCCGAGTTAATCCTGGGAAAGCTTTTGCCCTACTTTGTCATTGGCATGTTTGATGTGCTCCTGGCAGTACTGATGGGGAAATTTCTGTTTTATGTGCCTCTGCGCGGAAGCGTTGTTTTAGTTTTCGCCATGGCGGCAATTTTCCTGGTGGGTTTGCTTTCAATGGGAATTCTCCTTAGCATCATAACTCGGAGTCAGCTTCTATCGAGCCAGGTAGCCATGATTGTGACATATCTACCGGCGCTCTTGCTCTCAGGGCTTATGTTTGCCATTAGTAATATGCCGAAAGCTCTCCAGGTAATCACTCACATAATTCCAGCCCGGTATTTTGTTGCGTTATTAAAGGGTATTTACTTAAAAGGAATAGGGTTAGAGATTCTGGGGAGTGAGGCAGCGCTTTTGGCTGTCTTTAGTATCGTTATGCTGTTCTTAGCCAATGTGAAATTTAAGAAGAAATTAGTATAGCCATGTTTGAACGGATCAAACGAATGCTTATAAAAGAATTCATTCAAGTCTTCCGAGACCCAAGAATGAGGTCGGTCATTTTTGTGGCACCGGTCATCCAGTTAGTCATGTTCGGCTATGCAGTAACCACTGATGTGAAAAATATTGTTACCGCAGTCTATGACCTCGACAATAGTGTGGCGAGCCGTGAACTGGTAAGCCGATTTGCTGGTTCGGGCTACTTTAACATTGTGAAGTACATAAACGATGAGGACGATATTGTTACGATGATAGATCGCAGTGAGGTTCAGGTTGTTCTGCACATGAAAAAGGGGTTTGGTGACGACCTTGACGCCGGGAGGAGAGCGCAGCTCCAGGTGATTGTAGACGGAACTGACTCTAATACCGCCGGAATCGTGCTCCAATATAGTACCAGAATTGTACGGGAATTATCAGAGAAGATCTTACTTAATCAATTTAGCCGATTAAAAGGGGCATCCCAGCAACCTGGACGGGTTGTAATGCAAAGCCGCACCTGGTTCAATGAAAACCTTGAAAGCCGGAACTATTATGTCCCGGGTGTTATTGTACTCATCGTGACGTTGATTAGTTTGATGCTCACCAGCATGGCGGTTGTACGGGAAAAGGAGATTGGTACTATGGAACAGATTATGGTCACTCCTATAACACCCACTGAATTCATTTTGGGGAAGACATTACCTTTTGCTCTCATAAGTTTACTTGATGTGATTCTGGTTACGGTTGTTGGGGTGTTCTGGTTTGATGTGCCAATCCGGGGTAGTCTGTTACTGCTTTTCTTCACCATCGCCCTTTACTTGATGACAACGCTGGGTGTGGGTCTTCTGATTTCCACGGTCAGCCAAACCCAGCAACAGGCGATGATGACCACATTCTTTTTTTTCATGCCAGCGATCCTTCTGTCGGGACTCATGTTTCCCATTGCCAACATGCCAGTACTCGTCCAGTGGCTCACGTATCTGAATCCCATGCGCTACTTTCTTGTGATTGTTCGTGGTATCTTCCTTAAAGGCGTAGGCCCGGACATTCTCTGGCCCCAGATGATGGCACTAACAGTGATGGGTTTTATCACCTTATGGCTGGCATCTCGAAGATTTAATAAAACTCTGGCCTGATTGCCAAAGGAGGCTGACGTGCGTGACCATTTGCATAGACTGAGATGGAGTGTATTACTGCTTTTGGGCTTTATTCTTGTGGCCTGCGCCAATTTTGCCAAGCCCGAGGTGCCGAACATCGAGCCTTACCTTCCCCGGGACGTAATAGGTACAAAACCTGAACCTGCCCCTAATGCCGAATCCATCATAGGTGGTAGTGGTGAACGTGTAACCAACAACGTTCACGAAAAACCATTGACTCTGGAAGCTTGCGTCCAGATAGCCCTTGACCATAATCCTATGAACCGAGCCGCTCAGGCGGGGGTTATGGCAGCGAAAGAAGCGACCGGGGAGGCGCGTGCTCCGTACTATCCTGAGCTGGGGTTCAATGCCGGATACAGCCGCTGGCAGAAACACGCATTTCTTCCCAGTGGCCTTGGGCCGCCGAACGCTCAAATTCCAACTGTCATTGGCCCGACTGATGACTGGATTGCCGGACTCAAGGCTCGCTTCACTCTTTTTGACAGCGGCGAACGGCAAGCGCAACTGCGATCTGCCCTTGCCCGAGAAGGAATGGCAGAAGAGGATGCTGTAAGCATTCGTCAGGATATGGTGCTTAATGTTCATCAGGCCTACTACGGTTTTGTGGCAGCTACTGAAACGCGATTGGTGGCAGACGAGAACCTGGCGAGGGCGGAAAACCACCTGCGCCTGGCAAAAGAGCGTAAAGCTGCTGGTGCTGTTCCCCAGGCAGATGTGATCCGAACTGAGGTTGAGGTGGCAAATGCCAAACTGACACTGGTGAAGGCAGAAAATCTGGTGCGGGTATCCAGGGGGGATCTCAATACTTCAATGGGACTACCGGTCGAGATGATGATAGAGATTGAAGCCAAGCCAGGAGAGATAACATCACCTGAGGGTGTTGATATCTCCACATCTTTTGATCAGGCTGTCCACACCCGGCCAGAGCTTAAGGCGGCGCTTCAGCGTCTCGCTGCTGCGCGCAGCAGCGTTGACAGTGCAAAGAGCGCATTTGGCCCAAAATTGAAAGCAGAAGGAGGATATGGGTGGCGAGATTCGGGGTTTTTGCCCCGGGATGAGGAGTGGACGGCAGGTATGACGATTGACCTACCGATTTTTACCGGTTTTTTGCGAATCCATAGACTGGATAGAACAAAAGCTGAACTCTCCAAGGAGGAAGCCGAGCTTGAGCAACTAATTTTGAACATGCGGCAGGAAGTATGGATAGCGCACTCGAAATTTAAAGAAGCGTATGAGGCAGTCCAGGTTGCACAAGTCGTAGTTCAGGATGCAGAAGAATCTATGCGGCTCACCCGGGCACGCTATGAAGCAGGCGCGGGCACTATAAATGACCTCCTCGATACCCAGACTGCCCTTGCTCGGGCAAAAGCTACCCTGGTGGAAACTCAATGGGACTACCACATTGCCAAGGCGGTATTTGACCGGTCTATTGGGAATATGGTTGTTGACGATAATTCATAAGCCGCTTATCGCTATCGAAAGCAACAGATAGGCATACAATACCTATTTGTAATTCCCGTGAAACCGGGAATCCAGAACAAAAACAAACAAAAAATCAGGAGGGTTACTATGAAGGCAAAAATAATGTCTATGGTAATTGCTATCTTTGTTGGTCTTTTAATGCTTTATCCCCAGTTAGTTTACGCTCATTGTGATACCCTTGATGGCCCGGTAGTTATGGCGGCAAAAATAGCTCTGGAAAAAGGCGATGTAACTCCGGTGCTCAAGTGGGTGAAGAAGGAACATGAGGAAGAAATTCGGGAGGCATTTAAGAAGATCTTGAACGTGAGAACCAAGGGACCAGAAGCCAGGGAACTTGCGGATCAGTATTTTTTTGAGACCCTGGTGAGGATTCATCGTGCCGGTGAAAGAGCACCGTATACTGGCCTCAAACCTGCTGGGGCTGTGGAACCGATTGTGGCATCAGCAGACAAAGCATTGGAGAGCGGATCCATTGGCACTCTTGTAAAAACGGTTACTGATGAAGCTGCTTCCGGGATACGTAAACGGTTTGACCAAGCCCTGGAAAAGAAAAAGCATGGGGACGAAAGCGTTGAGGCGGGGCGGGAATTTGTGGAGGCGTATATAGAGTTTGTGCACTATGTGGAGCGACTGTATAAGGATGCCAAGGGGCATGCAGCACATCATGGTGGTGAGCTGAAGGAATCAGGGCAGAAATGCCCATTCCATAGTGAGTAACAGTACTGTTGTCCAGATTAGGAGGTAAATTGGGTGATTTTACTTGACTTTTACTTTCGAGATTGCCACGTCGTCCCGCAATGCGGGATTCCTCGCAATGACTCTAACATAGTGTTATTATTCAGTTTGTTCCGCCAAGGCGGACGAGGCAAAGCCGAAGCAATCTCTATTTTGGACAATACTGAGGTCTGATGAAGATGAGATAAAAAGTAAAGGAGGTGTGGCATGAAACCGAAAAAAATAAGAGAAAACATTTTTTGGGTGGGTGCAGTTGACTGGGATCGCCGTTTGTTTGACTCTCTTATTCCCCTTCCAGATGGAACAAGTTACAATTCATACCTCATTCAGGGGAAAGAAAAGACAGCACTAATAGATACGGTTGATCCCACTATGAAAGAAGTTCTCTTTGCTAACCTGGAGGGGGCAAATATAGACTACGTTATCGCTCACCATGCCGAGCAGGACCATTCTGGAACGCTCCCTCATATCCTTGAAAAATATCCAAAAGCCAAAGCCATTTCCACTCCCAAAGGAAAGGAAATGCTTGTTGATCTATTGTGTATTCCGCCTGAAAAGTTTATCACCGTGGAGGATGGAGAGGGTATTTTTCTTGGAGATAAAACCCTCACGTTTCTTCACACCCCGTGGGTTCACTGGCCGGAAACTATGGTAACCTACCTTAAAGAAGAGAGTATATTATTTAGCTGCGATTTTTTCGGTTCTCACATTGCTACCACTGATTTATATGTCACTGATGAGTGCCGGGTTTATGAGGCGGCGAAGCGATACTTTTCGGAGATTATGATGCCCTTCCGAAACGTAATCAAGAAGAATTTGGAAAAAATTAAGGACTTTAAGATAGAGTTGATTGCTCCCAGTCATGGGCCAATCTATAACCGGCCGCAGTTCATCATTGATGCCTATAAAGAATGGGTCGCAGATGAGCCCAAGAATGTCGTAGTCCTCCCCTACATATCCATGCACGGAAGCACCAAAAAAATGGTGGATTATCTGGTCAGTGCGTTGGCGGAAAAAGGAGTTACCGTTTACCAGTTTGATTTGGCGGTGGCCGATATTGGAAAATTAGCCATTACTCTGGTGGATGCAGCAACAATCGTTATCGGGACGCCTACCGTACAAGTTAGCCCACATCCGGTTGTTGTTTACGCCGCCTATCTGGCTAATGCTCTTAGACCCAAACTAAAGTTTGCCTCTATTATTGGCTCCTATGGCTGGCATACGAATGTAATTGAAAAAATCACTGGCTTGATCCCAAACCTTCAGGTTGAAGTTATACCGCCGGTGCTCTGCAAGGGATTTCCCCGGGAGACTGAATTTAGAGCCTTGGATAACTTGGCGTCCACCATTGTGCAGAAGCACCAAGAGCATAACCTTATGTAGCCAAAATAAAAATGAAATTGGAAAACAAAATCCTTGATATATGTTCAATCATGGTGTGATATATTTTCTATCAAAAAGTAAATATAAGATTGTTCCATTTCCAATCCCAATGGATAAAGAGCTAAATACTTTCCCCGGGTAAAGAAATTCCCCTTTTCCTCATAGGATCCAGCCTGACTGGGGAAACGGGACTTATTTTTTGTGACAGCCTTAGGTTCTGTTTTTTGGTAAAAATATCTATGCCCGGGCTGCTCGTGTAGATTTTTAAGTGTATAGCTACCTATACACTTGATATTTACACTTTAATGGTATAGACTGAATCAGGTAATCTTAACCCGGTTTAAGGAGGTTTGCCATGAAGACCGTTAATGCACTGAAAATTAGAAACAACTTAGGCGAGGTTTTGGACGAACTTACCAAAACGGGAGAGCCTATTTTGGTGAGTAAAGGAAGAAAGGTTCAAGCGGTGCTTATTACCCCGGAGCAATTCCAAACAAGATTTCTCGACTTCCAGGCCGAAGAAAAAAAGAAACAACTCCTTGAAGCTATTAAGGGTTTAAGGGCCGATAGGCTTGGGGCAAAAAAAAGCATCGGGGTGCTTCGCGAATTACGAGGGTATGGGCAATGATCTGGGTGGTTGATGCTTCGGTTGCGGTTCGCTGGTTCTTGAAGAATGAAAGCCATCCAAATGCTGACACTGTCCTGGAGAGATTGCTTTCCCAACCTGAACATTTTGCGGTGCCCGAGCTTTTTTGCTTTGAGGTTTATGCGGTCTTGTGCCGGATTCATCCCCGCGGGCATGATGTTTTTATCAAGGGGATGCTCCCCATTTTAAATAGCGGGATTTTACGTTACCCCATGACAGAAAAACTTGCCATACAA
>JAZDOO010000139.1:0-4233 GCA_043798555.1 Pseudomonadota bacterium
GTCAATCAAGTTAGGCCTACACGAGGCTCGATGGGAATAAATCAACACAACACAAAGCATTCGTTTACTGGAAGAGGTCACGCCGGTGGCGGGACTTAATCCACCGTGCTTCTGATGGAAATGAATTGTGGAATCATAGTGGGGATTAAGGGGAGCGAATCCGCCGTCACTTCTGTCACCACTGGTGGCAGAATTGGGCTGGAACCCGATGCAAGAAAACCGATCGGTCTGGCAGAATAACGTATTGTAAAAAGGCTACCCAAAGAACTCCGGAGCCGGCTCCCGTCCCTGGAGAATTGTAGGGTGGATTAATCCGCCGCAGGCGGTGAATCCACCTTCAAAGCTAAATTATATACGAAGATGTGACCCCGCACTTACCGGCGCGGGTAACCGGATAAGCCAATATCGATTAATTAATTTTTTAAGATGTGACCCTATTGCTTCCTGGCACAGAACTTGTGGCGTGTGAGAGTCTGCGCGCCAGATATGCGCGGAGCCGAAGGCGGCTTCCGCAGGCCAGAGAAATTATCTGAACCGCCGTATACATGATTCGTATATACGGTGGTGTGGGAGGAGCGGAGGCGTGAGACTACTCCCTGTCACGACTTACGGGGAAGATTCGATGATCGAAGATCATCAAGACCTCATTACCGGGTACTTTAAGCAATGGCAGCAAGACATAGAGCGGGCAGAGAGTTTAATTACCTCTGACCAGTTCTTCCTGGAAGGCCTGCTTGTTTTGTGTTGCTATGTTGGGGCTCTTGGGAGACTTCGGTATCCAAAAGAAACGAGGGACTTGAAATCTTACAAAACCATCGTTTGGGAATATTCTAGCCAAAAAGACGTTTACGAAAATATTGACATGTTGTTCTTTTACCAGTGGCCCCGATCAATACTGGCTGATAAAAACGTTTATCAGAAGCTCCGTAACTATTCCGAGCTCGTCAATGTTTTCAATAGAGAGTTCGGTGACGAAGCTGTTATCACCAATCAGCAAAGATACCAGAAAAGAGAAGAACTCGCTCGCCTGGCCAAACGTGACGGAGCGGCTTGGTTTGATGAAAGTAATTTTAAGGAACACATTGAATTGTTCTCCAACAACCAAATTCTGTATGAATTTGTTCGATGCGAAGCCGTCCACAATGTCAGCTTCCCTTTATTGGATCGGGTGTTAGAGCAAGGGAAATCGACTTACAGAGACAACCATCAGATAACCCGCAACGTTATTTTGACAACAGTAAAAAACATCATTGCCCGGTTAGAGAAAGAGTGCATTGAGAGAATAAGGTGGCCCTGGGAGCTGTATAAGTTAGGGGACGTTGTTGAAAATTAATACTTCCTTCTTCACCCCCAAATTTTGCGGGAAAGCAAGATAATCGGTATTGTTTTAAAAGTGTAAGTTTTCAACAACGTCCCCTCCTGACGACACGTTCTTTATGATGTTGCGTGCAAGCGACATGGGAAGTAAATAACCCGGTACGGGAAAGGAGGCTGCAATGGTCAACGGGGTAATCTGGCATCAGCAAACGGCACGAATGGTTTCGGTTTTTGCCGCCATAGTGCTGCTCACGCCTTCGGAAGTGCTTGCCGCTAACCAGTCTCCGGGCCAACAGACTTTCGGCGCAGGCCTCTTTATTGCGTGGGCAATTGCATACCTTTCAAGAAGGCGTGCTATCGGCGGGTGGCTTCTTTACTTCTACATCCAGCTTTATCTCAGCACGGTTTTTTCACTATTCTTCCTTCCCACAACTTTGTCCAACCTTCGCCCCGGCCAGTGGGATAGGGCGAATCTCTATGTACTGTACATTCTGAGTACCGTGCCCGTTCTCGTGACAACTGCCCTCGAGGTCTGGGCCGCAACCAAACTGTTGTTTCGACGCTCCGAGAAGAATGTCGCTTTCTTGAGGAAAATCCTGGTAGCCCTCATGGTTGTCAGCGCAGCGGCGCTTACAATTGACCTCGCTTATTTCAAAGAGGCGGTGACCTTGTACTTTGACATCGTTACCCTAATCTTCTCACTTGTATGGTTTGCCTATTTCTTGAAGGCAAAGCGAATTCGACTCGTTTTTATTGAAAACGCTTGGGACCATTCTACCTATGTAGTCAAACGTGTCCTTACACCAGAGGACAAAAGGCGTCTCGGACGGAGAACTGCAGTTGCCTCTGCTGCTACTTTCGTGGTTTTCCTCTTAATGATGGGGTTATCGATTGGCGACAAGAAGCCTGACCTCGGGATCTTTTGGGTTCCACTTTTCTATGCTGCTATTGCCGCGTTGATTGCGTGGTACTTGCCTCTGCGTAAGCGGGGAGGTACGCCGCTACGTGATTCAGAGTTGAAAGGCACCGATACTCGTTAAAAGAATGATTAAAAGGTCAGGTCTACAGTGCGGCCGGGCAAGGTCGTGTAATCAAGGTAACAGTTTAGTCTCTATTTTATCCGCCCTTAACGAGACATCAGCTTGAATTATTGTAAAGGGCCGCTTGGGCTGTTGCCGTATCCGCAGTGAAGAGGATTTGGAGGAATTTTTTCGGATGAGCGCCCTGTCTTCTGGCAGTTTGCACTAGGCTGGGGAGGATGCTATGGGTTTTGATCCCGCTTTCCGATCTGGTTCCGAAGCATATTTTGCGGAAGATCACCAGATGTCTGAGAGACTGTTCCGAATGATTATTAGTAGACGGCACGCCGGGACGTCTGAGGAAAGTAAAGAGAAATTTCTGCTCGGGGCCTGCGAGGTAGGCCCGGAGGGTCTCGGCGGATTTGTATAAGTTAGGGGACGTTGTTGAAAATTAATACTTCCTTCTTCACCCCCAAATTTTGCGGGAAAGCAAGATAATCGGTATTGTTTTAAAAGTGTAAGTTTTCAACAACGTCCCCTCCTGACGACACTCGACCATTTCACAAAGAGACATTTATTTTGTCAAGAGTGTAGACGCGACCCTCCGACCCTTCCTTTGTTTCACCCCTCTTTTTTTCAGTTGTTTCTGATTATAAAAACATGTAGAGAAGTCCTCGCTAAGGCAGGCTTTTAATGAACTTTTTAACTGCTTCAGCGGTTTCTTCAGGTTTTTCATACATGGAAAACGTCCCTCCAGTATCTTTAATAGTAACCAGCTTAGCATGTTTACAGTGCTCCAGAAAGTCCTTTACCAACTGACCCACTGAGGGATTGTCACTTCCTACCTTTCCGGAGTTGCCTACCAGTAACATGGTGGGGACTTTCACCTTCTCAAGCTCACTGGTCAGATCGAGGTGAGAAAACGTTTCACTGGTTTTTGCCAGGGATTCAACGGAGACAATCTCTTGCATGCTCCGCGCATCGTGGAGGGCGATTTTGTTTGCCATGGGAGTAAATTGATGATGGTCGGCAACCGCGATCCACGCCAGGAAGTTCGCTAGTGCCTCAAAGCCAAATTCCTCTCCTATGCTGGTAAAAAACTGGTAGGCTTTGCGATAGGCAGCGGTGGTGATCATGCAGTATGAAATCATGCTCTTCACCCGCTCCTGATATTTGGCAGTGTACCGAATTGTTACGGTAGAACCGGTCGAAGTGCCCCACAGATTAACTTTTTTGAGACCAAGGGAGTTAAGAATACAGTCCAGATCATCCACGTAGCGCTCCAGACAGTACCCTCCGTCCCACCTTCGGTCCGAATGTCCTGCCCCCCGGTAATTCCAACTAATGACCTGAAAGTCTTTAGCAAGAAGATCCACGATCCAATCAAACTGGTGGTGGAGCAAAAGGTACCCGCCGGTCAATACCAAAGGTTCGCCACTTCCGGTAATGTCATACCAAAGCTTTACTCCGTTATCTTGTATGTAGGGCATAGCTCCCTCCTTATGAAAGGAAACAATAAAAAAATCCACTAAGTCTAAAAAGTAAAAGTGAGCAAATAGAATGCCAACACCAATAATTTTATTATGCTTTTGATTTTTAATGTTTTTTTTCTGCTAACGGGGTAGGGGAGGTGCGATATGTAACAAAATGATACACTTTATTACCCCTCAGTGAGAGCACGTTGATAAAACTCGTTGAAAGATATAAATAATAAAAGGTATTGGTTCAAAATGATACATGTATCATTTTGAACCTAACTATCGGCCATGGATTATTCAGAAAGCATCAGCTTCTTTTCAAGAGAGGCGAGATAATCCGCAACCGGAAACTGCTTGTTTTTATCTAATTTCTTAGCCCTCTTGTAGCTCTGTAGGGCTTTAGTGTAATACGTGAATTG
>JAZDOO010000141.1:0-5117 GCA_043798555.1 Pseudomonadota bacterium
GTTTCTAAAAGCCTTTCAAACTGCATAATTCCTCCTTTTGTAAGGGCAAATTTTTATCGCAGGCTCATAGTCTTCTCAGCCGCATTCCTTACTGCTAATAATAACTCCTCAGTGCCAAAAAAATTTGCCCCGGGATAAAAAGCTTTCGTAAATTTTGATAACAAAAAATCCTACCAAACCCTAAAATTTTCTTACCAGAAAGTTTTAAGACTTCCAAAAGATGGGGGATTTTTAGTTTTTTGTATATATAATTTTTTTCGGTCTGAATATCAAGACTTAATTTTCTTTTTCTTTAGCAATAGGGAGAATAATCGTAAAAGTGCTTCCTTTCCCAACTTCACTTTCTACCTCAATATTGCCATGGTGGCTTTGAATAATTCCATAACAGGTGCTTAACCCGAGACCTGTCCCCTTGCCAACTTCCTTGGTGGTAAAAAAGGGGTCAAAAATTTTGGATTGGATTTCTGCTGGGATTCCTGTTCCCGTATCTTGAAAGGCAATAAAAATCGAGGATTCATCAGAATTGGGCCCGGTAGTGATAGTTAAGGAGCCTCCTTTTCCAGACATTGCCTCGGCACCATTGACCATGATATTCATGAATACCTGTTTTAGTTGATTGGGATTTCCCTGAACAAACGGAAGCGAAGGGTCCAGATTTTTTATGTTTTTGATATTATGGAAAAGAGCCTGGTTTTCCAGAAAAAACAATCCATCATTTATAGCTTTATTTATATCCACAAGCTCAAATTTGGATTCAGTTTGACGACCAAATTCCAGTAAGCTTTTCACAATCTCCCTGCATCGGGTTCCTTCCTCCACAATTCTCTTCAGGTCCAAAACTCGAGGGTCATTACCGGCCTCAAATTCCTCCATAAGCAGACAGGCGTAAATTAGAATCCCCTCTAGTGTCTCGTCAACTCTCAAGTATCGGATAGAGGCGAGATAGTTTTATCCTGGCATCCTGTGCAGTGAATTGCCAATTAACCTTGGCGTTTTTGTTGTTTCTGAATTTCTCCCATGCCGCCGCCTCTTTCCTGACAATTTTGATATCGTCGATTCTTCTTTTCAGGCACTGGCCCGTAAGCACGTTCAATTCTATTTCGGCCATATTTAACCAACTTCCATGCTTCGGAGTATACACAAACTCAAACCTATCCCACAACGCCTTTGCCTTATCTGGCGGAAAAGCTTCATAAAGCGATCCAGGATTGTGTGTGTTAAGGTTATCCATCACCAAGGTTATCTTTTCTGCTCGTTCGTATTGTCCTGCGATCTCTTCTATAAAACAAGCCCAGTCCAACTTGGTTTTTCTTTCTGTGATTTTGACCATGCGTCTACCTGCCAATGGCTCACAGGTGTCAATGGGAAAGTAAAAGGGTACCAATTATGGGAAAGGAAAAGTGTACCACTTTTACAGGAAACAATGGTTTATGAGGGTGGAGCGGCCATGGTGTCACCTCCTTGTGGTTGAAGAAGCTGTTGATGAAAAGAATGCTCTTTTAACCGGTAGCTATGTCCTTTGATGTTGGTCACTTTACAGTGGTGAAGGAGCCGATCGAGGATGGCCGTAGCAATCACGGGATCGCCAAAAAGTTCCTGCCAGTCGATAAAGCTTTTGTTTGACGTAATGATGGTGGATCGTTTTTCATAGCGATAGGAAACAAACTGGAAGAACAGGTATGCTTCCTGGCTATTAACCGGCCGATACCCAACCTCATCCACAATCACCAGGCTGGCGCTTAAGTAAGCATTGTTGTTGTTTTGTCTTTCTTTCAGTTTTCTGATCAAGGTGTCCATGGTAGTGAAGTAAACCTTAAAGCCATGGAAGCAGGCCTTGATGGCAAGGGCAATGGCAAGATGGGTTTTCCCCACCCCGGGAGGACCAAGGAAAATGACATTCTCGTGTTTGGAGAGAAAGGTCAAATCAAAAAGCTCCAACACGGTTTTTTTGTCCAATTGGGGGTGAAAGGAGAAATCATATTCTTCGATGGTTTTGGCCATGGGAAGACCGGCGGTTTTCATGGCAGTGCTCATTCGCCTTTTCTCCTTGGCGGCCACCTCTTCCTCCAGCAGGTGGTCCAGAAACGTAAGATAAGAACCGTCGTTTTTCTCAGAATGAGTGACCACCGTATCCAGGATTTCCGCTGCCCGGTTTAACTTGAGGCGTTTAAGATTGTCCTGGAGGCGTTCATAGGTTAGTTGTTCCATACGCCACCTCCTAACGCATAGTGCTCGTACTCGGTAAGTGGCCGGCAGGCCACTTCCAGGTACAAACTGCCATTGGTTAATCCCCGGGTGGCCTTGCCTTTGTTGTTGCCATATTTTCGCTCTAACTGTTCTTTGGCATCTTTGAGTTGCTCATAAAAGTGGTGGTCACTGAGGAGATTATTTTTGGTTTCCGGCTCATGGTAACTTACCAAAAGTTCCTGGTCGTGGTAGATGCGGATCAGGGTGCCCTTGACCTTGAGCATGACTTTTTTCCCTACTACGTGATAGGGAACCACATAGCGGTTGCCGTTATAGGAGAGCTGGCAATCCTTATAGACCTTACGGAACACTTTAAGTGAGGTATCGTACTGAACGGGAGGAAGTTTCCCCAAAAAGGAAATTTCCTGTTTCCAGCGTTCGGTAATGGGTTGATGGTGGGTGCCATGGATCCTCGGGTTGGCGGTTTTATCGAGCCAGGCAACAACATCCTCGTTGGCACGTTGGATTACGCTATAGACATAGCCCCGCCAGAACCGTTCCCGAAGATAATCTATGGGACGCTCTACCTTACCCTTTACCCAGGGACTATAAGGAGGACAGGGGTTAGGTTGAAAGCCGTAGTGGTGGGCAAAGTGCAGGAACTCAAGATTAAAAATGGTTTTGCCATTCTCCCTTCCCACGACGACGTTTTTCATGTTGTCGTAGAGAATCTCTGCGGGAACACCACCTAAATAACGGAAGGCATTGCTATGGCAGTCCATAAATACTTCCAGGGTGCACTGGGGGACAAATTCCACATACAGAGCCCGGGAATACCCCAAAAGCATGAGAAAGGCATAAATGGTACTCGTCTTTCCATTTGCTTCCTGAACCTGGAAATCTCCCCAGTCAACCTGAGCCTGGAGCCCCGGCTCAGTCTCAAACCGGGCGTAAGCCAGACGAGTTTTTTGCTGTTTGATCATGCGCACATAAACCTTAAGGGTATCGTAACTGCCGGCATATCCCATTCGTTTCAGCCGGTCAAAGATCCAGGTTGCCTGGTAGTCATCGTGTTCCAGGTAGTCCCTTATGATCTGGTAATAAGGTTCGAGAATGGAAGCTCCTCTCTTTTTCTTCTGGTAGTGAGGGAACGAGTTGCTTTCCAGGTACTTTTTAACTGTTTTTCTATGGATGCCCTCAATCTTGGCAATCTTACGGATGCTATAACCGTTACGACGCATTGCAATAATGTCCATAAATACCTCCTTGAAAATCATCGGTAACACCTCCTTTCAAAGAGGAGTTACCACATTTTTAATCAGGTAGGTGGTACATTTTTCATTCCCATTTTTGGTACATTATTGCATTCCCGTTGACAATCCTTGTACAACAGCAGCAACATGCAATTCATGGGCCTCTGACGCAACTATAACGATTCAGACGAATCAAACTTATTGTTTTTATACTACTGCTGGTGCTCCCTGTTCCACAGTTTGTACAGGGACAGCGAGCATTACCTATACCGCTGCCCAGACTGTCGATGCTAATAAAAATTGCCTGATTCGGTTTACAACAGGTGCTTCTACTTGCATTAGCGGTGATAACTAAGCTGGATGTCAGCTCAGGGGACCGAATGTAATAAAAGGGGACGGTTCTAAAAGGGGACGGTTCTATTGTGCGACCGGGCAAGGTCGTGTAATCAAGCGGGCGGGAATCCCGCCCCGGAAGGCTGGCCAGCCACCGGGTAGCAAGTCCTTGGAGGTCTGGTGGTAACATCAGACTTTAAGCGTAGGACAGCAAGCAGATAGGCCGTAATCCGAAAGGGTGAAGGGATTGAGCCTCGTAATTGTCGCGTTGGGAAGGACGACACTGTAATAGAAGTGGAAGTCAACACAGGCATTGCCGCTAAAGGCAAGGTGATGCCTGCTTCCTCGGGGTCAGAGACCATGGCATGTTTGACATTGTGATTACACGGCAACCCGGGAGGCCCTGTGTTTCTCTCGCAACAAAGAGAGTATGCCGGACAACTGAAGAGGGAGGAAGGCAAATGAGACACGGGGAGTCGGATAGCTTCGTAGTACCAGTGAAGGCGGGTAATGCCGCTGGAGGGAAGGAGGCTACACATGGTAGCGCGGTGTGAGGAAACACCGTCCGCTCTCAGAAGCGGAGAACGGTGGAGACGAAACTGCACCGCACAGCGGAGAAGGCCGGATGGTCGTGTAAGCTGACTATGTGGGGAGCCGTGTGCGTAAATAGCGCAAGCACGGTTCTGAGAGGGGCCAGGGCCAACTGATGTATGGTTGAGATAATGTGGCACCGCCGGGAAACCAGGCGGAAACTGAGAACACAAACATCGACCTACAGCATCGGGAGAAACTGGTCTACTCACCTTATTCTACCATTCTTTTCTACCGTTATGTGTACTTTGCCTATTTTATCTGCCGGCACTGAGGAACAGAAGAAGGAGTTCTTACCCAGGATAGCTCAGGGGGAGATGGTTCTCAGTTTAGCCCTGACCGAGCCTAGTGCCACCTATGAGCCTTGGGGGATTACTACTAAGGCTTTAGCTGATAAAGACGGATATGTTATTGATGGTACCAAGCTTTTTATCCATGACGCACAGGTAGCCCACTGCTTTCTATGTGCAGCCAGGACAGAAACCGATGAAACCAACGCGGAGAACGGTATCACTCTCTTTATTGTTGATGCCAAAAGCCCGGGAATAGGTATAGAGCTCATCCCCACTGCGGCACATGACAAGCAGTGCGAGGTAAGATTCGACAGGGTAAAGGTCCCCCGGGAGAATGTCCTGGGAGAGGTGAATAGAGGTTGGGATATAGTGGAATTCATCCTCCAGAGGGGAACTGTCTTGAAATGCGCTGAGATGTTAGGTGGAGCTGAAACAGTCCTGGAGATGACAAACAACTACG
>JAZDOO010000143.1:0-3011 GCA_043798555.1 Pseudomonadota bacterium
ATTTCAGGCGCAGATGGGTGTGCTTTTGGGGTTAGTGCTCGCGTTTAACATGATTGCTGCCCTGACACTTCACCCCGCGTTACTGTACCGGCTAAAACCCAAGTTTATCTATAAAAAATCAAAATGAAAGGAAGGAGGTGAGGGCAAAAAAATAACCTCGGCAAATTAGAAGGTGAGAAATGGAAAAAATAAAATGTAAGGAGGAGAAGATATGAAAAAGCCAAGAAGGTTGCTTTTAAGCTTGGTAGTCATAGGGTTGGTTATGGGGTTCTCCTTGCCTGCTGTGGCTGAATACTACACTATCTGCGGCAAGGAAATTTCCCTGGAGGGATACATTCGGCAAGAATTTGCTTTCAATGTCAATGAGAGCAGTGACTATAAAACCAATCAGACTGGGCTCCATTCTGCCTACCAGATCTGGTACTTAGACACTGGTCTTGAATTAAACCAAAACCTTGAAGCGAGAATGATTCTTCGGCTCTGGGGAGACCTAATTTACCAACTGAGGAGCAACAGCGACCACTTTGACCGATATTTCAAATCATCTAAGAAGAACCTTAATTGGGATGATGATTTTGACCAGATTTTCAGAGAGTTTCACATCACCTATTCCACTCCTAAGTTCTTGCTCAAGTTAGGAAAGCAACAGATCGGATGGGGGGAGGCGGACGGCTTGCGGGTTATGGATATCATTAATCCCCTGGATGCGAGACGGGACTTTCTGTTTTACGATACGGAAGGGTTTGAAGAGGTCCGGATTCCCAAGTGGATGTTAAAAACCGAATTTTACCCTGGAAATATTGGGCCGTTTTTGGATACCGCGGTTGAACTTTACTGGAACCCGGGAGATATAAGAGAGTTTGGGGAACTTTTGCCTCCCATGGCCGATGCCCATCTTGTGGGTGGAGTTTATGGAGCCTGGCCCACTGGCATTCCCAAACAGTGGGGAGCGTGGGGAGCACCCACACCGTTTGCCCCTCTGCCGGTGAGACTTTACAAAAAAGAGCGTGCCACCAAGATTGACAACTCAGAGTACGGGACGAGGTTTAAGTTTAGCTGCAAAGACACGTTCGTGACGCTCAATTACTGGCAGGGATTCAGTACCAGCGACCATGAAGTAATAAAATTTCGAGGTCTTATGCCTGACGGTGGAGGAATTTTGATCCCCGGAGGGCCGCCTTTTCCAATGGCGTTAGCTTTTGATCGAATCTGGAAGCGGATAAAAGTAGCAGGTTTCACTTTGAATAGGGAAATTTTTGGAGTAGGAAATTTGACGGGGCAAACAGCGAATCCAGTTTTAAGGGCAGAAGCCCTCTATAGTTTCGATGAAACCTTTAATACGCGAGAATCATTCTTTCCCTTCGGACCTGCGGGCCCTCCGGGAATGCTTTTCAAGACCACTGATAAAGACCAGCTTCGGTATATGGTCGGGTTTGACTGGTCCATGAATTTAAAATTTATCAACCCCAAGAAATCTACCTTTGTAAGCGGCCAGTTTTTCCACATTCATACGTTCAACTATACCGGAGGAGCGAGGGCGCTTCTTCAGCTTGCTCCTTATGATTGGAGATTTCCCGAAAATCAGTTCTATACCACCCTGTTAATCCGGACTGAATACATGAATGAAAGGGTAGTGCCCTCCATTCTCTACGCGCAGGACTATCACACCAAGGCAGCGTGGGTGAAAAGCAAGGTGTACTTCCGGATTGGAGACCACTGGCGTCCCGAGATTGGTTATTTATGGGTTGGACGGAACTGCGATCACACACAAACGCAGACGGTTCCTGGGGTAGGCCCGGTGACGATGAGTGACGATTACAAGTCCTTCGGCCTTTTCGAAGACCGGGATCAAATCTGGATCAGAATTCAGTATCAGTTTTAATTAATATAGGATAAAAGGTGGCGTTGAAAAACAATGCCACCTTATCTATCAGTATTCTACTGAGGAGGGAACTATGATGACCGGTAAAATAAAAAATTATGCTTTCCTGATTGCCTCGCTACTCTTTTTTTGTTTATTACTGTTTTTGGTTACCGAGCCTGGTTGGGCGTGGCAAACCAAAGATCCCCAACTGGCCGAGGACTTTGCAAAAATGTTAGGGTTCAAGGTGAAGGATAAGGTAGGTAAGGTAGCACCCGAGATAAAACCGGGAATGGTGATTGACTCGAGTAATTATAAAAATTATCCCGGTTTAAAAGAGCTTTTGCCAGCGAGCCTCTATGACCGTTTAGATCCAAACCATTACGCTCCCCTGGCTCCGATAAAAGTTAAAGAGACTGACCAATACCACCTCAGCCGGGGATGGATTCAAAAAACCATGGAGTCGGCAAAAACGGTGCGTATCGGGGCTGATGGCCTTACCTTAGAAGGCTACGTGGGTGGACATACCTTTGTTGACCCCAAGAGTGGGGTGGAGAGAATTACCTGGGCGCAACACCCTTACCTTGGTGATACCTTTGCCATGCGGCCCATGCGCCTCAGGCTCTACGGCCGAGAAAACAAGCCCGAACGGGAGATGCGGCAACATTTAAATGTTCTTCGCTTCATGTTCTGCACTGATTGGAGACCGGAAGGGATACAGCCCAATCCGGAACAGATCGATAACGTGGTATCAGGTACGTTCATTTATCCCCGGGATATTTCGGGTACATCCTATGTGCGGAAACGTTATGTGCCGGCAGATAAACCGGATGAGTTTCTCCTTTATATTGCTTCTATGAGGCGAATCAGGAAGATGTCCGGGAGGGATACCCAGGACCCTTTATTTGGTTCTGACCTGCTCTGGGACGACTATAACATCTACTGGCAGAAACCTTCAACCACGGAATTCCCAAATGATTACAAAATGCTACCCCAGAGAGAAATGTTACTTCCCACCTACATTGACTACAACTGGCCGGATGACCGGGCGTCCGCAGGCTATACCGACTACAAGATCGATGAATCCGGTGCCCAGTGCTTCCTCCATTATGGAAGCTGGCAGAGGCGGTGGGTGTATCCCCTTGAGATT
>JAZDOO010000148.1:0-6239 GCA_043798555.1 Pseudomonadota bacterium
GATGATTTAGTGGTGGTAGAGAAAGAAGAAGGAGCAACTCGCTGTATCCGACCGAGTTCAAAACCACACTTACGGGAACTTTTAGAGCGTGAAGAACTGGGACTTGGTGACCTTTGGTACTCGGGTGCTCTGGGGGGAAATTAAATGTTCACGTTTGGCATTGTGGTAGAAGGTGTTTATGATGAACACGTCATAATAGTTTTGATAAAAAAGATATTTTCAGAGTGCGAATGCCTTTGTCGCATCACGGGAGGGATACCGAACTTGACGAGAAAATTCCCAGGATTTCTGGAAGACTTTCGCTACAGATCCATAGATAAAGCATTGGTTGTCCGTGATGCCCACAGGAAGCCTCTCGATCTTCTTTATGACCAGATGAAGGAAAAAGTACAGGGTCGAAACTATCCCTTTCCTTTAAGGTTCTGCATAATAAAGGAAGAGATGGAAGTTTGGCTGCTTGCTGATGAAAAGGCGCTATCAAAAATTATAGGGATAGATGTTCCCCGATTTAAGGAAGACTTTGAAAGTATAGAAACACCTAAAGAAAAACTCGTCCAAATTCTGTCACAGGCTAAAATCAATTATACACCCGACGTAGCGCGTAAAATTGCAGAAGCAGCTAACATTGATACTATGGAGTACCGATGTCCTGAATTTAAATCCTTTCGGGAGTCAGTCCTTCATTGTTGATGCAAATGGATAAGATACAGACGTCATATTTTTTACCTCAATGAGCTCATTAAACAAACCAAAGGGAGTGGTTATCAATGGCCCGCGCTAAGAAGAAAAATACCGAAACCAGCACTCAGTCTTATGATCACAAGGATAAGGAGAGTTTGCTCAGGCCGGATGTGGGATTACAGGCCCAGTTCAAGAGTAAGCGGCCACCAAAGACTTATCGCTATGATTCAAGCCTTGACCCGGAGCTTTCCTGGGATATTAATGCGGATCGGGAAAGGGCCGAGGCGTTGATTGCGGAAATCGAAGGCCTGACGGAGCAACTGTCTGAGAATCGGAATGATTCGGAAAAGCTTGACGGTCTTCTACTCCGGATCAGGACTGCTGCTGACGCTCTGAAAAGAATATCCCGGCCTTTTCTAAACTGGGCGGGAAAAGCGGAACGTACTGAGTTCAGTGTTCCCACCCTCCCGCTCTTCATCCACGAGCGCCTATCAACTCAGGCTATTCTTGAGACCCTGAAACATCGTAAAAAGGATAAAGCCAGACAGCTTGAGCTTTTTGCTGACCAGGATCTCCCCATCACGGACCGCATCCTGAAGGCTTACATTCATAAAGGCCCCTGGGCTAACCGGATGATCCTTGGCGATTCTCTGGTAGTCATGAACTCGCTCTTGGAATATGAGGGCCTGGGCGGACAGGTGCAGATGATCTATATGGATCCACCTTACGGGGTTAAGTTTGGCTCCAACTTTCAGCCTTTCATCCGCAAGCGGGATGTGAAGCACGGGGATGATGCTCACATTACCAGAGAACCGGAGATGGTGCAGGCCTATCGCGATACCTGGGAACTGGGACTCCATTCCTATTTGACCTACCTGCGGGATCGGTTGCTTCTTTACCGTGCTTTACTCCATCCTTCTGGCAGCGTCTTTGTACAAATCAACGACGAGAACTTGCACCATGTACGAGAGTTAATGGATGAAATATTTGGTGGTGAGAATTTCGTATCTGTAATAACGTTTCAAAAGACGGGACAAAAAAGCGCGGGCCTTATTGACTCTGTTGCTGACTACCTCATCTGGTATGCCAAAGATCGCGAACGCATCAAATTTTATCCCATTTTTACTCGAGAGTCTTTCAAGCCTTGGATCCATACTGATTATAAGCACTTGCTTCTTGGAGATGGTTCAATAAGACCTCTCACTCCTGAAGAGCGTAAAGGTGAGGTATCTATTCCTCAAAATGAGCGTCCTTTCCAGACAATATCGCTTCATTCACAAGATCCGGGTGAGAATACAAAGTGTCCACTTATCATTAATGGGATTGAGTATTTCTGTCCTCACAACCGACATTGGTCAGTTGATCCAGAAAAACTTGTTCCACTTGTTGAACGCGGACTCATACGAGTCTTTGGCGATACACCAAGACGTTTAAGTTTTTACCATGAAGAAATCGGTAGTGCGATTAATACCATATGGTCAGATACTATGGGTGGTGCTGACTTATACGTTGTGCAAACCACTCCGAAGGTTGCCCAGCGCTGCCTCCTCATGACCACTGATCCCGGTGATCTTGTGCTTGATCCTACCTGCGGTTCGGGTACTACTGCATACGTGGCTGAGCAGTGGGGGAGGCGCTGGATTACCATTGATACCAGCAGAGTCCCTCTTGCGCTGGCCCGCCAGAGGCTTTTAACCGCCACCTTTCCCTATTACGAACTGCGTGATTCTTCTAAAGGTCCATCCAGCGGATTTGTCTATAAACGCAAGCAGAATAAGAAGGGTGAGGAGGTGGGAGGTATTGTACCGCATATCACTTTGAAGTCCATTGCCCAGAATCAGCCTCCGGCCGAAGAAGTGCTGGTGGATCGTCCGGAAGTGGACGGAAGTATTACCAGAGTGTCCGGACCGTTTGTGGTAGAGGCTACTATCCCCACGCCGATTGAGGTCGAGGAGAAACCTAAGAAGGTTGCAGAAGGTGGTCTTGAATACGGAGACTATCTCACTCGGATGATTGAGGTGCTTCGCCGTTCACCCTTATTGAGATTACCAGGCAACCAGACTGTGGAATTCAAAAATGTGCGCCGCCCAGCTCGGGCCATGGACATCCATGCTGAGGCAGTGGTAGCAAATAACAAAGAGAAACCGGTAGCCTTCTATTTTGGCCCGGAGCATGGGCCAGTAACTGAACAGATGGTGTTTGCCGCCGCTCGTGAGGCTTATGCCAAAAGCTTTTCCCATCTCTATGTGATTGGCTTTGCGGTTCAGGATAAGGCCACGCGATTTATCCATTCTTGCAATGATGCGGTGGGTATCCCGGCTACCTACGTACAGGCCACTATGGACCTCCAGATGAGCGACCTTTTAAAGACCACTCGCTCCAGCCAGGTCTTCAGCGTCACCGGCGCCCCGGAGATCCGCCTGGCCCGGTTGAAAAAGAAGGAAAAGGATGGTTCAGCACTTTATCAGGTAGAGCTTTTGGGTCTGGATGTATTTGACCCGGTGACCTGCGAGGTTCATCATTCGCGAGGAGATGATGTTCCAGCCTGGTTTCTGGACACTGATTATAATAATCTTGCTTTTTGTGTGGGTCAGGCCTTTTTCCCCCGCACCCAATCCTGGGATAGTTTGAAGAAGGCACTCAAGGGTACTTTCGAAGATAGTGTCTGGGAACATTTAGCCGGAACCATAAGCGAACCATTTACTGCGGGTGAGAACGAGAGGATAGCAGTTAAGGTTATTGACGACCGGGGCAATGAGTTGATGGTGGTGAAGTCTCTTGATGAGGCGGAGGAAGAGTAATGAGCCACCTTAACGAAGTCATTAACCCCATCATCAACGATGCGTATGAGGAACCAAAACATTACTACCTCATCGAAAAGGGGGAGACGCCAAAACTTATCGAAGGACGGCGGGAAGCCTTCTATTACTACCGCCCCCCAGGACGACAGACCTCGAACGAGGAAGCAGACGATATAGGAACCAAGTTTCCGTTAGAACTGGTAAATGAAATCCGAAAACGTCTCAAAGACTGGCGAGAGGATGGGTACCGGGGAATAACCTCGGTTACGGATGAATTGCTCAAATATTGGAATCGGGAGGAGAGGGAAAAGAGGCTTTTTTTCTGCCAGCAGGAAGCTGCCGAAACCATCATCTTTTTGAGCGAGGCGAGGGCTGATTATCGTCAAGGGATCACTATACCGAGGGACGAACCCTCCAGGGAAGCCAATGAGAAAGGATATACTGGATTTTTGCGCTATGCCTGCAAGATGGCTACCGGAACCGGGAAGACTACAGTTATGGGAATGCTGGCAGCGTGGAGCATATTAAACAAGGTGGCCAATCGCTCGGATGCGCGCTTTTCGGATACAGTACTGGTTATCTGCCCCAACATAACCATTCGGGAAAGACTTCAAGAACTTGACCCTAATAAAGGAGAGGCAAGTCTTTATCGAACCTTTGATTTAGTTCCTCCTCACTTGATGAGCGATTTAAGAAAAGGCCAGGTGATTATTACTAACTGGCATGTGCTGGAGCCACAGGAAATGAACACGGTAGGAAAAGATTCCTCCCGGGTAGTGAGAAGAGGGGTGGAAAGAAAAATAAAGGTTACCAGAGACATAGATGGGAAAAAAGTGGAAGCCATCGAAACAAGATACTACGAATCAGATACCGCGGTAGTGGAAAAAGTGCTCCGGTCAGTAAAAGGGAAAAACAACATACTGGTTTTTAACGATGAAGCCCATCATGCTTACCGGATCAGGCAGTTAAATAATACCCCAGAGTTGGAGGAAGAAGATGAGCTGTCAGAGGTGGAGGAAAAAGAAGCCACTGTCTGGATTGAAGGTCTGGACAAGGCAAACCGGATAAGAGGGATCAACTTCTGCGTTGACTTATCGGCAACGCCATTTTATTTAAGCAACACCGGCAATGAACCTGGCCGACCTTTCCCTTGGGTAGTGTCTGACTTCGGATTGATTGATGCGATAGAATCCGGCTTAGTTAAGATTCCCCAGCTTCCCATTGAGGATACCACCGGAAGACCAATCCCGGCCTATTTCAATGTGTGGAAATGGATCATTGAAGAAAAACTCACCCGCACTGAGAAAGGAGGGAGACGGGGACAGATAAAACCTGAAGCAATTCTTAAGTGGGCGCAGCTTCCGATAGCCCAGCTCGCGGGACTGTGGCGGGAGACTTTTTTGGAGTGGAAAAATGATGCGGAGAAAGGATTAAGACCATCGGTTCCGCCGGTTTTTATTATTGTCTGCCGAGACACAAAACTTGCCCGGGTTATCTATGACTGGATTGCTGAAGGAAAGAGTGAAACCGCCCCACCGATTGAGGAATTTCGTAATCGAAATGGAGAAGAATACACGGTGAGAATTGACTCTAAAGTGATTGAGGAACTGGAAACCGGAGCCATCAAAACCGATGAGAACAGTCGTCTGAGGTTTATTCTGGATACCATTGGTAAAACCGTCTGGCCGGGTGGAAAACCGCCGGAGGGATACCTTGCGTTGGTGGAGAAACTTAATCGAAAAGCCATGGAAGAGGGGGGGAAGGTAGCGGACCCATTCATTCCGCCTGGCAGAGATATTCGATGTATCATCTCGGTGGCCATGCTTACTGAAGGATGGGATGCCAAAACCGTAACCCATATTGTTGGCTTAAGACCATTTCAGTCCCAGCTCCTCTGTGAACAGGTGGTGGGAAGAGCCTTACGACGTTCTCAATATCATGACCTGCAAGTCGAAGAAGTAGCTAAGGTCTATGGTGTGCCGTTTGAGCTTATTCCTTTGAAAACCAATCCTAAAGGCCCTAAGCCGCCACCTCCTAAAATCCATCACGTTTTTGCGATTTCTCCCGAGAAAGACCATTTGGAGATTCGTTTCCCCCGGGTGGAAGGGTATGCCTTTAAGGTGGAAAATAAAATCCAGGTGGACTGGTTGAGAGTTCCAACACTCCATTTAGACCCGGGTAATATACCTGACGAGGTCAGAGTGAAAGGCTTATCTGCCACAGAAGGTGGACGGCTATCACTTTTAGGACCAGGACGAGCTGATGACATTTCACTGGCAGAATGGAGAAAGACAAAAAGGTTTCAGGAACTGGAGTTTGAGGTGGCCCGCACGTTAACCACAAAATTGGAAAGTAGCACAGGGTGTGAGATCCCTGTCCATAGACTCTTTTCGCAAATTTTACAGATAGTGAAGCAATTTGTTAAGATCCGAGTTCAGCCAATGGGTGGGACAGATGTAAGGGATTTATTTCTCAACCCTTACTACGGATGGGCAGTGGAGACTCTTATGGGCGCTATAATTCCGAATGTAATGGAAGGTGAAGGGCCTGAACTGCCCCGCTATGAGACCAACCGAGACCCTGGATCCACGCATGATGTGGACTTCTGGACCAGTAAGAAAGTGGTGGAATGCCAGAGAAGTCACCTGAACTATGCGGTTGCTGACACGCAGAAGTGGGAGCAGATGACCAAATTCTACCTGGATAAACATGATAATGTCATCTCCTTTGTGCGGAACTTTAATTTAGGATTTGCCA
>JAZDOO010000151.1:0-9894 GCA_043798555.1 Pseudomonadota bacterium
GTGGTTTTATCGTGTGGAACGGTAACGTATGTCTCTGAAACCTAAAATTCTTATCATTGCTGATGTGCCTGGATGGGCCATGGAACGTACGGCTGATAACGTTATGGCACGGCTGAAAAACCATTATCATTTCGAAAAGGCATTTAACGCTAATGCAGAAGAAAAGATTAAACAGGGAGATTTTGATCTCCTGTATATAACGTACGAAACCCAGTTTCGGGATGCAGGAATTAAAGCGGCCGTCCCACCCGGTACCGTGTCCGGAGTTCGCAGCCATTTTAAGTGGGATGGGGGACGTGGTCTTCCGCCCGCTCCTGAATTTATTGCGTATTTGCAACAATTTGTGGCTTTGAACGTACCTTCCCGTATTCTTTATGATGTTTTTAAAAACCTTCATTTCGTGGTATTCCACACCCCCCATGGAGTTGATCATGGAAAGTTTCATCCCCGGATAGGGGGAGCATTTTCTTCTCCCCCCGGAAAACTGGTCTTAGGGTGGGCGGGATCAAAGACCAACCATCCTGGCAAGCGGGGGATTGAGGATTATATCCTCCCTGCCTTAGAAGGTCTTTCCGGGGTATCCTTTACGATGGCAGCCCGGGAAGAAAAATGGCGCAGCCAGGAGGAAATGGTTACCTTTTATCAGGGCCTTGATGCGTATATCTGCGCCAGCCGCACTGAAGGAGGCCCACATCCCATCCTGGAAGCTTTATCCTGCGGGATTCCGGTTATATCCACCAGGGTAGGAGTTGCTCCTGAGCTGATAGAACAAGGGGTAAATGGAATGCTCGTGGAAAGGATTGTCCCTGCCATCCGGGAGGCAATAGTGTACTTGCGTGATAATCGGGACTTAAGAGTCGAGATGGGCAAACAAGCCAGAAAAACTATTGAGGAAAACTGGACCTGGGACATGCAAGCTCAAAAATATATTCCTTTTTTCAATTATGGGTTTGAAAAATGGGGGTAGGAAGGGGACTTAGTTTTAAGACCGATAGGGTTGCACCGGTGAAGCGTTAAAATCTCCCTCAATCCACTTTTTATAAAAAGGGGGAATTTCCTTTTCTCCCCTTTTTTTAAAGGGGAGTCAGAGGGGATTTTGGGATAATCTATGGGAAAAAAATACCTGATTGTCAATGCGGATGACTACAATACTGACAAGGAAAGAAACCGGGGTATTATGCAGGCAGCGATGGAGGGTATTGTTACCAGCGTTTCAGTCATTGCCAATCTTCCTTTCGAGTCCGAGGAAGTGTTAAATCTACAGAACGTTTTTGGTGCTAACATAGGGATTCATCTCAATCTGACGAAGGGACGGCCACTTACTGCGGAGGCAAAAACCCTAATAGGTAACAATGGGCACTTTTTCGAAAAAAGAAAAGCATGGCAGCAGGCACTATTTCGTCGCTATGATTTAAAAGAAGTGGAAGGAGAATTTGCCGCCCAGATCAATCACTTGAAAGCAGCGGGGATTACTCCTGACCACATTGATGGAAACAACCATATTCATGTTTTTCCAGGCATTGCTGAGGTTGTTGGGCAACTGGCAAACGATTTCGGTATATCCAAAATTCGGCTCTCCCTTGAAGCATTTAACTCCTGGAATAACTATTGCAGCCCGGGGGCGATCAGAAAGTCGTTTATAGGAACGCTCTCAAAACGTGCCCGAATGGTTTTTAATAACTATAGCCTGCGCTTTCCTGACCACTTTGCGGGCATCCAATTTCCGAGGGTTTCGGACGTCAGTTCTCTCCGGGCATTTATCGGAAATTTCCCTGAAGGTACCACTGAACTTATGTGTCATCCAGGGTACCGGAATGAGAGGGAGAACCGGTATTCCACCGGGGAACGGGAACAGGAGCTTTTAACGCTAACGAATTCAGGTGTACTCGAAGATATAAAACGTTTCAACATTACCTTAATTTCTTTTAGCGGCTTTTGATAAAAAAATCCCCTCAGACTCCCCTTTAGCAAAGGGAAGAACTCCATTTTCTTCCCCCTTTCATAAAGGGGGATTAAGGGGGATTTTATTAAATGATCTTTACAATTATCTGAAGCCTTTCATTATATGAATCGTTAGAAGCGACGATTTATTTTCGCTCAATTAAGGTAATAACCTAAGTATCAATAATGAAAATAGCTCTCGTTAGTCCCTATACCTTGCCCTTTTACTGTGGGAATAGTGTTCTGGCAGAGCGCCTGCGGGAAGGATTAACCAGTAGGGGTCACGAAGTTACGCTGTTTAATTCCATAAACAATGAACCGGCGGAAGCGGTTCGGTTTTCCCCGCATCTTGTCCATAGCTTTAATGCGGAAAGACCATACCATTGGATGCAGCAGCTCAGGAATCAGTGCACTGTCCCGTGGGTCAGCACCCTTACCGGTACTGACTATCACTCCTGGTCAGGGATAAAAGAGCCGCCTTTTCAGATTCAGGAGAGTCTGGAAACCGCAGATGCACTGGTTGTTTTTCAGGAAGAAGCATTACAGGTTTTGCTTTCTTCTCTCCCTCAGCTCCGGAATAAAATGCATGTTATTCCTCAGGGGGTGACCCCTTTGGGAAAAGGACATGATGCGCTCTCAGTACGCACTAAGTACGGTATTAAACCAGACAGCATTGTTTTTTTAATGGTATCCGGCATTCGTCCAGTAAAAAATATTGCATGCGCAATCGAAGCGTTCTCTGAGGTTGAACATGAGGTTCCCACTGTTATTCTTTTTCAGGTGGGTCCGATTATTGACCGAGAAGAGGCAGATCGGGTTCTTGAGTTGGGGAAAAAACTAAAATGTTTTCGTTACCTGGAAGTGCTGTCTCCGTTAGAAGTACGAGAGTTAATGGGGGCGGCCGATGTATTTTTAAATACTTCATTCAATGAGGGAATGGCAGGGGCTGTTCTGGAAGCTATGGCTGAGGGTCTTCCGGTGCTGGCAAGTGCGGTTGCGGGAAACCGATCGCTGGTTAAAAATGGTGTCAATGGACTGCTTTTTCCGGTGGAACAGCGGCAAGCATTAAGCCAGGCAGCAGTTAAGCTGGCACGGGATTCCTCGTTAAGAAAAGTCATGGGAAGTGCCGGTAAAAAAATCATTGCCCAGCATCATTCCAAAGATAAAGAAGCGGAACGTTATGAGCGTCTTTACCAGAAACTATTACAACCGGTTCAGAAACGTAAATAAACGCTATGCCACAAATACGTAATTTCAGCATTATTGCTCACATTGATCACGGGAAATCTACGCTCGCTGATCGGCTCATTCAATATACTGGTATGGTAACTGACCGGCAGTTCCGGGACCAGATCTTAGACAGCATGGATCTTGAACGGGAAAGAGGCATTACCATAAAAAGCCACACGATTACGCTGCCCTATATCAGTGAGAAGGGGGGAGAATTCGAACTCAACCTGATTGATACTCCCGGGCACGCTGATTTTTCTTATGAAGTATCCCGGGCATTAGCCTCGTGCGAAGGGGTATTGCTCTTAGTGGATGCTTCTCAAGGGGTACAGGCTCAGACGCTGGCGAACCTCTATGCAGCGATGGAGCACGATCTCACCATCATCCCGGTTATTAACAAGATTGACCTTCCGTCGGCAGATGTGGATCAGGTAAAGCTGCAAATTGAAAACGAGCTGGGGCTCGATCCGGAACGGATCATCTTATGTTCTGCAAAGGAAGGGATCGGGATTGAAACCATTCTTGAGGCAATTGTGGAACACATTCCACCTCCGCGTGTGAATGTGAATGATCCATTACGGGCGCTCATCTTTGATGCTCATTATGATTATTTTCGCGGAGTTATCATTAGCTGCCGCATTTTTGATGGTGTCGTTCGGCCTGGTGATGTTATCCGATTCATGTCCAACAATGCCACGTACAAGGTGGAGGAGGTGGGGATCTTTCGGCTGACCCCGGAGTCAAGGAAAGAGCTCTCGGCAGCCTCGGTGGGTTATATCATTTCGGGAATAAAGACAGTAACTGACACCTGGATAGGAGATACCATTACCCTTGATTCTCATCCCGCCCCGGCTTCCCTTCCGGGGTTCAAGGAAGCAAAACCGGTGGTCTTTTCCTCCATGTACCCTATTACCTCGGATGATTATCAATCCTTAGCTGACTCGCTGGAAAAATATAAGCTCAACGATGCTGCGCTTGATTATCGTAAAGATTCGTCGGCAGCTCTTGGGCAAGGCTTTCGCTGTGGTTTTCTGGGGTTGCTCCATTTGGAGATCTTTCAGGAACGACTGAGCCGGGAATATGATCAGTCGGTTATTATGACGGTGCCCAGTGTCCAATACCAGTTTACGCTTCACGATGGAAGCGCTGTTACCATTGATAATCCCCAATATTACCCAGAGCAAAGCTGCATTCAGAGTTCATCAGAACCGTATATTCGCGCGAGCATTATCATTCCAGAACGTTATATGGGTGCGGTAATGAAGCTTTGCCGGGAGCGCCGGGGAGAAAACCCACGCTTTAGCAATCCCACACCTGGACGAATTGAAATTACCATTGACATGCCCCTTGCTGAGGTAATCGTTGATTTCTACGATAAACTTAAAACCGTCACTCAAGGATATGGGTCCTTTGATTATGAGCTTATTGACTATCGGGAGAGCGATCTGGTGAAAGTGGACTTCCTGGTGAACGGAGAAAAGGTGGATGCCCTGTCACTTATTGTCCATCGTGATCGTGCCCGGGAGTGGGCGGTCCAGGTATGTGAACGATTGAAAGAAGAGATTCCCCGACATCAGTTTAAAATTGCTATCCAAGGCGCTATTGGAGGAAAGATTATTTCCCGCTCCACAATCTCAGCCTTTCGCAAGGATGTTACTGCTAAGTGTTATGGAGGCGACATCACCCGCAAGCGAAAGCTTTTAGAAAAACAGAAGAAAGGCAAAAAAAAGATGAAAATGGTGGGTTCGGTCATGATTCCCCAGAGCGCCTTTGTGGCAGTGTTAAAGTCTGACAATGAATGACACTGAACATCCTGGTCTTTATATCCACGTCCCATTTTGCCGGACAAAATGCCCTTACTGTGATTTTTATTCGGTAACGTCGCTTTCATCGGTTCCCGATTGGCTCAAGGCCCTTCAAAAGGAGATTCTTCTCTACAGAGATCGTTTTCATTCCTTTGATTCCCTTTATCTTGGCGGGGGAACGCCAACGCTCCTTAGTGGCCGCGAGTTGACCACCCTGCTGGACTGCCTTTTTTCCCACTTCACCTTTTCCTCCGATACGGAGGTAACGATCGAAGCTAATCCTGACGACATCACTTTGGAAAAAATAATCCTCTTTCGTGAACTGGGGATAAACCGCATCAGCCTGGGGGTCCAGTCCTTTAATGAAAAGGAACTTCAATTTCTAAGAAGAAGGCACACTGCCCGTCAGGCAGAGCAGGCTTTGGAAATGATCAGGGGTTCAGGGTTCATCAACGTAGGAGTGGATTTGATATATGGGTTTCCCGGACAAACTGAAACGGTCTGGCTTAAAACCCTGAAACATGCTCTTGATTTTACGCCAGAGCATCTTTCCTGCTATCAGATGACCCTTGAAGAAGGGACCCCTTTGGGACGAATGCTCAAAGAAGGCCTCATCGCACCCTTAGGAGAGAAGAAAGAGAGAACACTTTTCCTGCTTACGGCCACACTGCTTGAGGAACATGAATATATCCATTATGAAATTTCCAATTTTGCCAGAGAAGAACACTATTTTTCCCGCCACAACCGTAAATATTGGCACCGAGTTCCTTACCTTGGGCTTGGACCGGCAGCGCATTCCTTCCGGGAAGGGGTGCGGTGGTGGAATACGAGGTCCGTTGAACAATATTGCCACATGCTTGCTGAGGGTAAGCTCCCGGTTGAGGGAACCGAAATCCTCTCGTTCGAACAGCATCGCCTGGAGATGCTCTACTTAGGTTTTAGAACCAGAGAAGGGATTGACCTTGATTTCCTTCGCAACCACCCAGAGTCAGATAAGGTTTTAAGGGAGTTACAGGGATCGGGATTGGTGGAGGTTCATAACGGCAGGGTCATATCCACCCGAAAAGGCTTTCTGGTAGCAGACAGCCTTCCTCTTTTATTCTGCCAGTAAGTGGCCAAAACGTTTCGAATTTTAGATTTTGGTCATTTGAGTTTGTTTCGGATTTAGTGCTTTGGATTTTTCCATGTTAGTATTACTCGACTTGCAGTTGACGTTTTGAAGCCACCGTCTTACAGGCGGTGGAGACTTCACTTTATGGCCCTGGAGGGACATAGTGCAGTTGACTGGCAAACATAAGCACAATGGCAAAAACACTGGCAACTACGGGGGTAAGAAACCAACCGATCAGTATGTTTACCAGGGTACGCCGGCTTACGGTGTTAATGCCTTTAATCATTCCTACTCCCAACACTGCTCCGATCACTGCCTGAGAAGTGGAAACCGGAACTCCCACCAGGGTATACACATGGACAGTAATGGCCTCAGCTAAAACAACGATCAAAGCGGAAAAGGGATCTAAGCGAACGAGTTTTTTTCCTACTGTCTCCATGACCCCTCGGCTGAAGGTGAGAATCCCAAAATCAATGCTCAAACCTCCAATAAGGGCAGCCCAAAAGACAGTAAGCTCGCCAGCACCCACAAAAACCGCAGTTACGTTGGCAACATTATTCGCTCCCAGCGTGTATGCACCATAGGAACCAGCAAGAATCAAGGAAAACCGTAAAAGGATATCTGCCTGAAGGAGCGTGAGCTCAAGTCGGTTATAAAGGGCAGCGATCAGCTTATATACGATGACCGCCACTATCATACTCCCCAAAGGAGTTCCGAACCAGCAGGCTACCACCTTTCCCAACCCGGGGACATTAATCTGTTGGTTCAGAAGGCCGATCCCCAAAATAGCGCCCACCGTAGCCTGGGAAGTTGAAATCGGAAGACCAAAAATCGTCATGATCGTCACGGTAATAGCTGCGGCTACCGAAGAAACAACCGCCTGTTTTAGGGTCAATTGTGTCAGCCCTTTGAGTGTTTCAATTCCTGCCTGTCCTTCGAGAAGCGCTCCTAAAAGGACAAAGAGAGCGGCTAAAATGGCTGCGGTGGAGAATTTGAGCATCCTGGAAGTCACGGCCGAACCAAAAACATTGGCGGTATCATTGGCTCCCAAGGACCAGCCTAAAAAAATTCCTCCCAGGAGAGAGAACATTATACCAACCTCTTTAAGCTGACAATGTTAACTCGTTTTGACACCCGATCAGCCTGATCCGAAATCTCGCCCATATAGAGCACCATTTCTTTTAGCTGTAGTTTTTGAAAGGGGTCAATATCCGAATCGAAAACTTTGGCCACGAGATGGTGTTCGATATGGTCACAGTGGCTTTCATTCTGGTCAATCCGGGAAATCAACGCTCTGATGCTTCCGCTTTTATTAAACAGGACTTCAACCTGCTTGGTCATGAGTTCACAACTTTCGAGCGAGGTTCGTATGAGCTCATTAATTTCAGGAACTAAGAATGCAGGGATGACAAGCTTTTGGGCTTGAATCATATGAAGGAGGTGTTCAAAGAGTCTCGGGATGCTGTCTATTAATTCCAGGAGCTCCATGATATCCTCACGCGATTCAGGAATTAATGCCTTCCCGTACATCAATTCATTGATTTCCTCACGAATGTCGTCAGCCTTGGATTCGAATTTATGGGTCTGGACAGTGAGAAAATCGAAATTGCCAGACACGAATTCCCTGATGTAGGTATCAAGTGCCTCGGCAAAAAATTTCTGAGCCAGCCTGAAATTATCCAAATAGCGATAAATCAATAATTCAATCTGCCGCTGCTTTTTAAAAAAAAGGTTGAACATCTGGGCCTCCAATGAAAGAAAAGGGTAGAAAAGGTTACGTGCTTAAAAAATTAGAAGCAAACGGAAAAGATGGATAAAACCGGGTTTGTTCCCTTATCACTCGGCAGCGTAAAGCCATTTATAATTAATGGGGCGTGCGTTTAAAGCATTGATATGCGGGTGCAGAAATTCATCCCTTACCTTGAACCAGGTATAGGCTGGTTTGAGTCGCCTCAGTTTCCCATCTTCCGGGGGCCGGGAATGGAGAGTATACTCATACACTGCTTCAGCAATTCCTACCCAATACTCTCCCGCTGGGTAGAGATAGGAAGACTTAAACGCTTCCAAACCTATTCCCTCCTTATGAGCTAAGGCAGTGACCTGTTTCTCAGTTAATTGAATGAGAAAGAATTTGGAAACCCCGCGTTCTGAGTATTTAACCATGGAGCGGGATTCCGAACTCGATACAAATACGGTGGAAATGAAGTCCAGCCTTCTCAAGAGTTGAGCGGTGATGAGGCCGGCCGTTCTCCTTCCTCCTGCAGAATGATGACAGCCGTAATACTCAAAAAGCTTATTCTGAAGCAACCGGGCTTCCTTCTCCTCATTTTCATAGAGATGGTTTTGAATATATCTCAGCCATTTGGCGAGGTCTTCGGCTGCATCTGCAATGGGCCAGTCAATTTTTACGTGGAAGTGGGTGAGAGCAAAGCGATGCTTTTGTTTTACTGCCGGATCTTGTTGAATAAGCAAAGCGTAGTCAATCCTCAAAAGACTTTCAACCAAATCTAAGAACCGTGGTTTATCAAAGTAGCGGAGGTTCTGATTGAAGTTTTTATATAAAGAGAAGTTGGCCAAATATTCTAAATTTTTTTTAATTAATTTATTTTCCGGAAAAAAGCGAATGTAATTTTTTAACTCCGGGCTAATGGTGCCTTCGCAAAAGATGACAATGAAGGTGTTAAACGATTCTGACTCTTTTCCCAACTTTTTTGCTTTCGGTTTAAGTTCGCTCTTCTCAAGAAACGTATATTCCACCCCGTTTTTCTGGTAGTTATAAAAGGAATCAATCAGGGAGATTTTCATTAATCTCATTTCCAGGGCATCCCTCAGGACTTCATAGAGGGAACGCCGTAATTTTTCATAATAATTGAGCCGGTCGCGATAGGTCCACATAGATCAAGATCCCGAGAAAATGACAATTATTAAAGAAGCATATAATAAATGAAAGAAAGAACGATTTGTACCGGGGAGGCGTGATGCATCATCAGGCATTCAGCATGCCTACAATCCAAAAGGCATAAAAAAATATAATTAATCCCCCCCAAAAAAGCGCTCGTTTCGGATTGAAGCCTTTCTCCCCAGTAAAAACGCGAACAATAAACCCAATGGTACATCCTATCCAGCCCACCAAGCCGATTTCCAAAATAAGGGACCAAAGAACATTCGGTTCGGTTGTGGTCTTTAAGATCTTGAGAATTTTTGCTTTTCGATCCCCAAGAGCACTTCTATCGTTATCAAATCGTGCACTCTCCTGCCTGGCAAGGATGCTGGCGATACGATCATCGCATTTTCCTATCCAGTCGGAATAAGGAGTATAGAAACTTCGGGCGGAAGAGAGGCTGCTTCTTAAAGCGCGAAAGGCCCGAAGCGCTCCCGTTTCATCTCCCTGTTCTTCAGCCTGGATGCCAATATGCCAAAGCGCTTCAATGGCACTCTTCACTGCTTTATTTCCCGGAGAGTACCAATGAATCGCTCGGTTAAAATGCATTATTGCTTGTGCGCTATCTTTTTTATAAAGAGCATCTTTGCCTTTCTGATATTCGCTTTGAGAATAAACAGTAACTTTAATAATGATCAAGAGCAGAAATAAAACTAAGGTAATAGCTCCGCTAACAAAAGCTCTTTTGATGCTCACGTTACTTTCCCTGCCAAGTTAATATCAAAACTATAGGTATCAATGGAAGATATAGTAATTTTCTTCGAAAACCTCTTGTTTTTAACGTTAATAATCAGGTTATATTCTCCCGGTTCCAAATCAAAGAAAACACCCTGATCATCCTTTATATATTTAGCTCCAGACCTTCC
>JAZDOO010000188.1:0-12449 GCA_043798555.1 Pseudomonadota bacterium
TGTTACCATGAGGCCTGGGTCAGGCAAGAGAACCCAGTAAAGCCTAATGTGCACTATTGCGAGTGGATTCAAAGGTGGGTAGAGATAGGACTTGAGGTGTACAGTCACCTTGCATTAACCTGCCCCGAATATCTTGATAAGCTCTCCGGGTTGCGAGGGCATGTCCCAACAACCCGTAATTAAATGTTTTGGAATTTCTACAGCGTTTTGAAATTCCAAAAGAATTCGACTTCTGTATTCTAGGGGTGCGAGGCAAAACAAAGCTAAGTTCTTATCGAAAGGGAGGGGAAGAAAATATGAAAAAAAATGGACTTAAGGGGGTAAATAAGCGGGCCAAAAAATTAGAAGAGCGGGCAGTGTTCGGAATGGGAGAAGATGTGATGACCGGCATGCCAGTGGGATGCACTACCATCTTTGATACCGGCTGGGAAACCAATCCCCGGCCGGAGACACCCATTGGAAATTGTGTTTCCAGTGCCCGGGACTTTACCAGTTGCTCAGGTCCCTGCTGGTGGCCTGCCCAAACCCCGGATGGGATCACCAATTTTCCTGAATTTCAGAATCAGTGTGCGGCTATAGAAAAGGACTGGAGAAATCTGAATTTTGTCATTAAGCGATAAAGAAGGGGGAGAAAAAAACATGAGATACCGACTTGCAAAAAAGATAGTGTTTTTCGTTAGCTGTTGTTTTGCCGTCAGCTTCCCCGGTCTGGTTTTGGCCAAGGATTATCTTTACGTTCCGTTGGTAAATGGGTTACAGATCATTGATTGCGAAACCGATACAGTAGTGGAAACAATACCCGCATACAAAGACTACATTGTGCAAGCTGCTTTTTCTCCGGACAAGCAACGCTATTATTTGAATGCGTTTGATCGTGTTTATGCGTTTGACAGTATGACCAAGAAGCTGGTAGATACCTACAAATTTTCCCATCCGTTAAGTAGGGTTACTGTTTTTGGTTTTACCGTTTCGGAAGATAGTACCAAATTGTATTTGAGCTGTACGATAGTAAAAAAGAAGCATAACATACCAAAGCTGAATGTTTTGCCGCCGCAACTGGTGGTCTACGATATTGCTACCAAGCAAGTGGTAAAGAATTTTGAAATTCCCTATTGTGCCACTGGAGTGCTCACGCTCCGAAATGACACCAGCCACCTCATCATTGTGGGACTTGATATTTATAATCTCAATCTCCAGAACGGAAAACTCGAGAAAATTAAGGGGCTCCTTAATCCTGAAGCAGGGGAGGAGTCAAAAAATAATCTGGTGATCTGGCAGAACGGCAGCCCTGGTGATCATGGCATTTTCACCAATCCTTACTATACCAAAACCGGTATGGGATACCTCATAATTGATCGCAACACTGGTGAGGTTCGGACGTTACCTGCTAAGGATGTATGGATGGAGTACTCAACGATTCTTTCTCCGGACAAAAAATACATCTATGCCGTGATGGATGAACTTATTAAAATTGATCGGGAAACGGGAGCGACAGTCAAGGCGGTTCCGGTGGGTAAAGGAACGAGCTATGCGATGTGTACTACCGCTGATGGGAAAAAGGTTTACGTTGGTCCAGCGGGGAATGATGTGAGCGTTTATGACACCAGCACCCTCGATCTCATCAAGGTAATTCCCCTTTCCGGGGATGGTATTACTGCGCATCGTCTTTCATATTAGCAATGCTTTTAAAAGAAACAGGAGAGGAGTGTATGCAGCGAAAAAAAGAAACCTCAGGGGGATCAAAGATGAAGATGTTATTTGCAGTGGTGCCACTGGTGATTGTATTGTTCTTCGTGTTTCATGAAGTGTCGGTGCGCAGTTTTCAGACCGTAACCTGCGCAGTGTGCCATGAAATGAAAGATCCGGTTACAAAATGGAAAGAATCGGAAACCGCAAAAAACCACAATAACTGTGCCGGGTGTCATTTTGATGCTGGAGTGAAAGGTCGCTGGGATATGACCAAGGCAGCGGCCACAGAGTTTGTTACCCATTTCCAACGGGACCCCAATGAGCCCATTCAACCGGCTTCTGAACCGTTATTTTTGGAGGAAGGAAAAATGCCGGCCTATTGGAGTTATGTGCCCAATTACCGGTGTTTTCAATGCAAGAACGCCAAGAATCATAAAGAAAGTGATCAGGAACAAATTCACAGCAAACTGATCAAGGCAATTTCCAAACAGCCCTGTAAGGATTGTCATAATCATGAGATGCAAGAGGGCCAGAAATTCTATCAGAAAATTCTTCCTGAACAGAAGCAGGTGGCCCTCGAGCGCTAAAATTTCATTACTCTAAGCGGGAGAAGTAAAAAGGGGACAGGTTACTTTTTCTCTCTATCAGATTATTTGCCAATTAAATGATTCGCGATAACCTCCCGTTGAATTTCTGAGGTTCCTTCGTAAATGGTTAAAACCCTAGCATCCCGGTAATATCGTTCAACCGGATATTCTCGAATGTAACCATATCCTCCATGAATCTGGAGAGCCTGGTAAGCAACTCGGTTGGCCACTTCAGAAGCAAAGAGTTTTGCCATAGAAGCAGCGGCAGAATAATTTTCGCCACGGTCTTTCATTGCAGCAGCGTTTAGCGTCAGGAGACGGGCTGCTTCAATCTGGGTAGCCATGTCGGCAATCATCCACCGGATCCCCTGAAACTGCGAAATAGGCTTGTTGAACTGCACCCTTTCCTGGGCATAACTCAGGGCAACGTCTAAACATGCCTGGGATATCCCCACAGATTGGGAGGCGATACCGATTCGGCCGCCATCAAGAGAGACCATGGCAATCATGAAACCATCGCCTTCACTGCCAAGTAAATTCTCTGCGGGTACTCGGCAATTTTCAAAAATCAATTCCACTGTGTCTGAGGCTCGAAGCCCCATTTTTTCCTCTTCCTTTCCCAAGAGGAATCCTGGCGTCCCCTTTTCAACCACAAACGCGCTTATCCCTCGATGCTTCTTCTCTTTATTCGTGTAGGCGGTCACAACCGTAATGTCAGAATTCTTCCCGGTGGTAATGAACCTCTTGGTTCCATTAATCACATAGCTATTGCCGTCTCTTACGGCGGTGGTTTTTTGGCTTGCCAGGTCTGAACCAGCACCGGACTCGGTGAGGGCAAATGATCCGATCATTTCACCCTTAGCCAAGGGTTTCAAGTAGGTCTCTTTGAGGTATTCTGATCCGAAGAGATATATAGGTCCACAAGCCACCGAGTTATGAACCGACATGATTACCGCTGTGGAGGCGCATGCATATGCAATCTCCTGGATTGCTAAGGAGTAACTCACCGTATCTGCTCCGGCACCATTGTATTGCGTGGGGACGTTCATTCCCATCAAACCAAGTTCACCCATCTGTTTCAGATACTCTCTCGGAAACTCGCCTCTTCTCTCCCTTTCTGCAGCGGTAGGTAAAAGGACTCCTCTGGCAAAATCCCTCACCATGGCCTGAATCATTCTCTGTTCATCATTTAATTGAAAAGACATCTCCCTTCTCTCCGGTTTTAGGATTCGGTAAGCAGGTTTTTAGTGTAACAGATTGTCTCCAAACGAATTCAGTATCCCGTAAGGGTACAGGAGCCAGCGTTCCTTATCTGCCTGCGGCATATAGTTGGGCTTATCAGGGAGTAAAGAGCACTACTAACAATTCAGCCCTTTCGGTACTGATATTGCGAAGTTTGTGGACAATAGAAGAATTGAAATGCAAACAGTCACCGGGGCCAAGAATATTTCTATTCTCTCCGATCATCACTTCTATCTTTCCTTTTAGTACGTATTGGAACTCTTCTCCCTGGTGCTGATAACTGACTCCTTTATGATCCGAAAGGGGCTCTATGAAAACCTTGAAGGCTCTCAAATGTTTATGTTTTGCCTCGGGGGTGAGAGTCTCATAAGTGTAGTTTTCCGTTCTCTTCTGATACTCTTCAAGAGACTTCTCGGCTGCTCGACCTTTCTCTTCTTTCAGTAGGATGCTCGAATCAACCTCCAGAGCCTTGGAAAGTTGGAGAAGTACTGAGACCGGCGGTGTAATCTCTCCCTTTTCTATCTGGGAAACGTATTTCGTGGAAAGTCCTGTCTCATTAGCGAGGTTCATGAGGGAAAGTTTTTTTCCCCTCCTCAGTTTTCCGAGTATCTTTCCAATAGATTGCGGTTTCTTTTGTATCGGCATGGATCCACCCTCCTCTGATAAGCACCTTATTCTTGCTGCCCCGTCGAGTTGGTATCGTAAGTATTAGGAAAGCACAAGAAGAAGATTACGCTCTCTACTTAGAGCATTTGGAAGAGTATTACGTTTAAATATTCCTCCGATAACGCCCTCCTACTTCATAGAGGGCCTGGGTAATCTGCCCTAAGGAACAAACCCTCACGGTTTTCATAAGCTCCGCAAAAATATTGCCCCCTTCAATGGCAACTTTTTTGAGTCTCTCCAGAGCGTGTGGCGTCTCATCTTTGTGCCGTGCCCGAAATTCCCGGAGCCGACGCAGTTGAGACTTTTTCTCCTCTTCGGTGGATCGGGAAAGCTCAAGCTTACAGGAAATCCCTCCTCGTGTTTCCACATCAGGATTGAGAAACGTATTCACCCCGACAATTGGCAGTTCGCCCGAGTGTTTCTTCTGTTCGTAAAGCAGGGATTCATCCTGAATCTTACTGCGCTGATAGCCCCACTCCATAGCCCCCAAAACTCCACCCCGTTCCGAGATACGCTCGAATTCCTTGAGCACCGCCTCTTCAACCAAATCGGTAAGCGCCTCGATTATAAAGCTTCCTTGCTGAGAATTTTCATTCTTCGCTAAACCCCATTCCCGGTTGATGATGAGTTGGATAGCCAGTGCCCTCCGAACCGATTCCTCGGTGGGGGTGGTAATGGCCTCATCATAGGAATTAGTGTGAAGGGAGTTACAGTTATCATAGATTGCACTTAACGCCTGGAGAGTCGTGCGGATATCGTTAAACTGGATTTCTTGTGCGTGGAGGGAGCGACCACTGGTCTGAATGTGATATTTGAGCTTCTGAGAGCGCTCATTAGCCCCGTATTTCTCCCGTAAGGCAATGGCCCAAATCCGGCGCGCTACCCTGCCTATAACAGTATATTCCGGGTCAAGTCCATTAGAAAAAAAAGAAGGAAAAGTTGGGGGCCACGTCATCCACCTTTAACCCTCGGGAAAGGTAGTACTCCAGATACGTAAACCCATTGGCTAAGGTAAAGGCCAACTGGGTAATAGGGTTAGCTCCGGCTTCGGCAATATGGTAGCCGGAGATGGATACCGAGTAAAAATTATTAACAGTATTTTCCACAAAGTATTCCTGGATGTCGCCCATCATCCGGAGGGCGAATTCAGTGGAAAAGATGCAGGTGTTTTGTCCCTGGTCTTCTTTTAAAATATCAGCCTGCACTGTCCCCCGAACCTGACGTAATGCCTCAGCTTTGATTTTTCTCGTCTCTTCCTTTGATGGTTTACGACCATGCTCCTTTATAAACCTCTCGATTTGCTGGTCAATGGCAGTGTTAAAAAACATGGCTAAGATCATGGGTGCTGGGCCATTAATGGTCATAGAAACTGAGGTGTTGGGAGAGCATAGGTCAAAACCACTATAGAGTATTTTTATGTCCTCCAGAGTGCACACTGATACCCCCGCATTCCCAATTTTACCGTAAATATCCGGCCGTTCATCCGGGTCCTGCCCATAAAGCGTAGGGGAATCAAAGGCAGTGGAAAGCCGTTTGGCAGGATAGTCTTTGGAGAGATATTTGAAACGCTTGTTAGTGCGGGTTGGATCTCCCTCACCAGCAAACATCCGGGTAGGATCTTCGTCAGTTCGCTTGAGGGGAAATACCCCGGCAGTGTAAGGAAACGATCCCGGCACATTTTCTTTCAGTAACCACGTGAGGATTTCACCGGGGTCTTCATATCGTGGGAGACATACCTTGGGGATAGCGGTTCCAGCCAGGCTTTTCCATTTTAGGGGTGCACGGATTTCTTTTTTCCGCGACTCATAACGGTATGTATCTTTCGAATATCTTTCAATGAGTTGCGGCCATTCGTTAAGAATTTCTCGGCATCGAGCATCTATCTGGCCATTTATTTGTTCTCTTTTCTTTTCTAATGAGTAAACGGCTTCTTTTATGCTCGTAGTTTTACCTAAACTATCCTTCTTAAGGAGCCTGATCGTTTCTTCAACCTGCCATTTTTCCCTTACAAGATGAGCTTGTTCGTTTAACCTTTGGTGGAAATGTCTTACCGTATCAGCAATTTCCCGTAGGTAAGTTACTCTTTTCGGAGGAATGATGATGGTTTTTGAGGAAGATACCTTTTCCTTTACTTTCGGAAGCGTGCTTTTCCAGGAGATTCCGGTTTTTCCCTTGATCTTTTCTAAGATCGCCTGAGAGAGGGCGGTGACCCCATCATCGTTAAATTTGGCGGCTATGATACCGTATACCGGCATCTTCTCCAAAGGCGTTTCAAAGAGCTCGTGATTCCGCTGGTACTGTTTACGCACATCCCGAAAGGCATCCTCCGATCCCTTACGGTCAAATTTGTTAATTGCAACCAGATCAGCAAAGTCGAGCATGGCGATCTTTTCGAGCTGCGTTGGGGCTCCGTATTCTGAGGTCATGACATAAATGGAAACGTCAGCAAACTCAGTAACCTGGGCACTTCCTTGCCCGATGCCTGCGGTCTCTAAAAAAATGAGGTCAAATCCGGCGGCTTTGAGCACGTGAAGAGCCTCTTCCATGGATTCAGCCAGCTCAGTTTTGGAGGCCCGGGTGGCTAAGGACCTCATATACACCCGGGGGCTACCAATGGCATTCATGCGGATGCGATCTCCCAGAAGAGCTCCCCCGCTCTTTCGCTTCGATGGGTCAACCGAAAGAATCGCAATGGTGCTATCAGGTAAATCATCTAAGGCTCTACGGACAAGTTCATCGGTGAGGGATGACTTCCCCGCTCCTCCTGTGCCAGTGATTCCCACCACCGGTACTTTTTTCTTTCCGATTTTTTTCTTTAACTCGGCTCTCAACTTAGCCAAATGACTATCTTCCAAAGCTTTATAGGCTTCGACAGCGGTAATTAAGCTGGCGATCAGCATCTTTTTATCCGGAGAAAGCTGCACTATCGCTTTCTCCCCGATCCCATCAAAGGTTAAAAAATCAGCCTCCCGAAGCATGTAATGAACCATCCCTTTAAGCCCCATCAACCTCCCGTCCTCGGGTGTGAAAATCTTGGAGACCCCATAGCGCTCAAGTTCCTTAGCTTCCTCAGGGATAATGACTCCTCCGCCACCCCCGAATACTTTGATATGGCCGGCTCCTTCTTTTTTAAGCAGATCAATTATGTATTTGAAAAATTCCATATGCCCGCCCTGATAACAACTCACTGCAATCCCCTGGACATCCTCTTCAATGGCTGCTTCTATAATCTCATTCACCGAACGGTTATGGCCAAGGTGAATTACCTCAGCGCCACTCGCTTGCAACATTCTTCGGAAGATGTTTATTGCCGCATCATGCCCATCAAAAAGTGAAGTAGCAGTGAGAAATCGGACCTTGTTTTTTGGCTGGTAGGATTTCATAATCACTCACTATAACAGGTGTTTTAAATACGGTGATGGGGGAACGTTTGATATTAACGTCTCTGCGCGTGAGAGCCCCCACATTCCTGAGGTCAAATACCCCCGCAATGAATGCAAAAGCTGAGCTATGGTATCTCTCCTAACTTTCTCTTTTTCATCTTCTGGCTGCTCGATAAATGTTGTGGCTTCTTCCACCAGATTACCTATCGGAGCCTCCGTCCCTTTTAAACCATAGAGCCTCTGCTGGTTGATTCCGGTTATTTCACTCACATTTTTTACCATTTGATCCATATCAGCAGGGGATATCCTGAGGAATTCCTCTTTAAACATTTTCCCCACCTTTAGCAGTTTCGGGACGTCAATCCCGGTTTTTATTCCCATGCTCTCCATCATCACCACGGTATCTTCAGTACCCACAATGCCGGAGAGCAGATGCTCCTTATGGTAATATTTCCCAGTCCCACCCGTTAATGTGCCATCCACCATGTTGGCTGGCTGCCCCCCAGTGCCACTTAAGGTCGTTTCAAATCGGTAAATCCCTGCCTGAAGTGCAGCCAAATAATTCGCCAGCCCCATTCCCCGAGAGGTGTGGAAGTGGGCCAGATGATATTTCGGATCTGCCCATTTTCCCATGAGAGCTGGATCCAAAATCATTTTAAAGTATTCATACACTCGGGCGGGATCAGACGAACCATCATGATCTGCCTGTTCGATATACGCTGCCCCCAAATCCAGATAAATTTTGGAGAATTCCACCGCCCTTGTTAAATCAGTTACCCGATGACCTTCGATGGGTGAGCCCCAGATGGTGCTCACCGTTCCGCACATGTCTATCCCATGCTCTTTAGCCATTTTGGTACACCGCTCAGTCATCTTCCAGTAGTCTTCCAGGTTCATGCCCGAGTTAACTTTGTGATGAGCGGGGTCAGTGGATACCATCTGGAGAATAATATCCGGGCCATAGCCGTGCTTAGCCTTAAAGTCTAATGCTCGGATTACGGCTTTTTCATTAATGGTAACTACGGTTATAAACACATCACCGCCATTTTGCCGCAATTTCGAACCAACGTTTTCGCTTTGAAAAATCCGTTCCAGCAGCTCTTCTGCATCTTGAAACTGGGGCATAAATTTTGGGTTGCCAAAATTGGTGACCTCAATTCGTTTAAATCCAGCTAAAATAAGTTCCTCGGCTAAGATGAGCTTTTTTTCGAGGGGGAAATAGTGTTCCAGAACCTGCAAGCCATCTCGTATGGTAATGTCTCCAATTTCAACGTTCTCTGGAAGTGCCATCCGATAGTGCTCGTTCATAGGTTCCTCCTTTTGTCATGTTCGGCAATAACAAGCATATTTTCCTTTGCTTCGGTAAGCTCCTTTTCCCTTAACTCCCTTTCCTCCCTAAAGTCAGCTACTTTTTGCTCTAATGTGGCTACGATTCCCGCCCGGAATCGTGAGTCACGATAGAGTCGGGCATCCACCTTCATCTCTGCCTCTACAAATTGCTCCTCATTAAAATTAAAAGGGTCACAATCAGCAAAAAGCCCCTCCAGAGCTCCGATCGATTGCGGAGCAAGCGGGCGGCCCAAAGCTTTTAATTCATCCCTCACTTCGTTGAGCGGCTTCCCCCATAACCCTTCGTAGGTATAGGGATTACTCCTTCTGGCAGCTTCGGCTGACAGGGCTTCTGGAGTGGCAGGCGTAAGCCGCTCATCCTCCCCCACTCTCGGAATATCCCTTTCCGGACATGCCGCCACTTCCAGTGCTTTCGGTAAGAGAAGAAGGCCGGTTTCATCGTTATGGTTTTGGAGCGCTTCTTGGTACCGGGCGTTATCTCCTTCCGGATCACCGGTAGTTTCCTTCTTGGGAAACGAAAAGGGAACCTCCACGACAAGATTGTAAATCCCCATGGCTTTAAGTTGCGAAGCCTTGACTTCGGTCCCGATCTCCGCCATATATCTGGCATTGATGAGGCCAGCCTTGGTTACTGCCCGACCCACTCCCGACCAGCCGGGAATAAGGCCAATCATCGCCTCGCTACAACACATCCCGCTTCGGGAATCGCCAACGAGTATATCTGCCATGAGGGGAATTTCCGCTGAACCTCCGTAACGGGTGCCACCACCACAGATCGCTACCACGCGCATATCCTGCGCTAATCTTCGTATCCCTCGATATACGGCAAAACCCTTCTCCAGTCTCCGATCTCCCCAAGCGTAAAGTTGATCAATTTCCTCTGGCAATGCTCCTTTTGATTCCAGCTCTTTCTTTAAGGTGAGGGTCTTTTCTAAGTTGGTCAGGCTCTCTTTGAGGTCACCTCCAGCATGTACGGGATCATTGGCACTATATAATATGAGAAAAGTGATCGTGCCCCGACTTTTGGAAATGATCTCCATCGCCTCCAGATAAGCATCTAACCCGGGATTGCCCACTTGATGAACCGGGGGGTTGTGATAACAGAGGATACCTCCCTTTTTGCCCTTAAACTCAATTGCATCAATATAAAGACACGCCTTTCCTTCTGACCATTCATAAAGTGGCCCCACCGTATGCAAACCTTCTATGTTCTCTGATCTAATGATCCTGATTGGTCCTTCCATGTGACATTCCCTCATTATTGCGCAATTCTTCCTTTCGCTTTACAAAAGAAGGGTGAAACGTGCGTAAGTTAGTTTTGTAATGCCGGGATATTCTGATAAAAATCAAGCGAATCTGGATTCATGAGCGCATCCCTATTCAAGACCGGCCTCCCATGGATGATATTGGTGACCGCACTTTCAACTTTCTTCATATTCAGGGTGTAGGGGATATCAGGCACTTGGATGATTTTCGCGGGAACATGCCTCGGAGAAGCATTCTTCCGTAAGGTCTCCTTAATCTTTTGCGCTAACTCCTCGGTTAGCTGGTACTCTTGGGCAAGTTTCACAAAAAGAATAATTCGTTGGTCTCCCTCCCAGTTTTGCCCGATTGCCAGGCTATCAGTAACTTCCGGTAGTTCCTCCACCTGATTATAAATTTCCGCAGTCCCGATCCGCACTCCCGAGGGCTTTAAAACCGAATCCGACCGGCCAAAAAAGGTAACCCCTCCCGTGTCACTATGAAACATCACGTAGTCCCCATGCCTCCATACGTTGGGATAAACCTCAAAGTATGCCTCTCTATACTTTTTCCCGTCAGGATCGTTCCAGAAATAAAGCGGCATGCAAGGAGCAGGGGCTTCACACACAAGCTCGCCTTGCTGGTCAACGACTGGTTTCCCCTTTTCATCGTACGCCTTTATTTTCATGCCTAAGCCTGGGCTCTGCAACTGACCCGCATAGACAGGAAGAATGGGGCTTCCCGTGCAGAAACAGCCATTGATATCAGTGCCCCCGGCGCTGGAATTAAAGTGCAAATCTTCTTTAACCTCCCGGTACACATACTCAAATCCTTCCGCCAGAAGCGGGGAGCCAGTTTGCCATATTTCACGGAGTGACGACAAATCGTAGTATTCCTTTGGTTTCAGGTTTTGGCTTCTGATGAAATTGATGTAGCTTGCACTGGTACCAAACATGGTCACTTTTTCATCCTGAATGATTTTCCACATCGCTCCGGGATCAGGATAATTGGGATTTCCGTCGTATAAGATTATGGTGTTTCCAGTCGCAAGCGAAGTTACCATCCAGTTCCACATCATCCAGCTACAGGTGGTGATAAAGAAGTGGACGTCGTCACGTTTTAAGTCAGTATGAATGATCAGTTCCTTCAGTTGGTTGAGGAGGATTCCTCCCGCGCCTTGGACCAGGCATTTGGGTTTTCCGGTGGTGCCGGAAGAAAACATGATGAATAAGGGATGATCAAAGGGCAAGTGCTCAAACTGAATCCCAAGGCCCTCTTCTTGAGATAAGAAATCTTCAAAGTGTATGGCGTTCGGAATAGAGCCAATATCAGCCTTCATTCCCGTATAGGAAGCGACGATCACTTTCTTAATCGAAGGCATTCGTTTTACAACCTCAGCGGCATTGGAAAGCGTGCTAAATCCCTTTCCCTTATGAAAATATCCATCCACGGTGAATAACACCTTCGGTTCCACTTGACCGAGGCGATCTAACACTGCCTCAGGACCAATATCCGTGGCACAGGAAGCCCAGGTAGCACCAATACTCGTAGCAGCAAGCATCGCAATCGCGGTCTCCATCATATTAGGCATGTATGCAGCTACCCGATCTCCTGGAGCAATATCTATCTCCCGAAGTGATTTTGCCAAGCGCGCTACGGAGCCATAGAGTTCGGCATAGGTCATTGTGGTTCTTTTTTGGGTTTCCCCTATGAATATAAAGGCTATATGGTCATCTCTATACCTCAAAAGGTTTCCAGCGAAGTTCAGTTTCGCCTCAGTAAACCACTTCGTACCCGGGAACTTGTTGAGGTCGTCAACCACTTTTTCATAGCCCTTGGAGGCTTTGATCCCAACGAAGTCCCACACTGAACCCCAGAAATCAGGGATATTATTTACGGACCAGTCATAAAGCTCACCATAAGAACTGAATTTCAACCCGTGTCTCCGGTTGACAAATTCCATATACCGGGTCATGTTTGCCTTTCTGATTCTTTCTTCGTTAGACCCCCATAAGAGTTTACCCATGATTCTCCCTCTCGATTCTAAGTAATAAGTTATCCAAGAACTGTTTGTGGGGTGCTCTTTTTCAGGTAAGTCGAAATTTAAATCTTATCCCCGATGACATGGCGAGCAATGACTATGCGCTGAATCTCGGAAGTGCCTTCTCCAATTTCTAAAAGCTTTTGATCCCGATAAAATCGCTCTACCGGGAATTCCTTCATTAAGCCATATCCTCCATGAAGCTGCACCGCCGCATTAGCACAATCATGAAACACTTCCGAGCACACC
>JAZDOO010000232.1:0-4691 GCA_043798555.1 Pseudomonadota bacterium
ATACAACAAAAGTGCTTCGTGGATGAATTCGGCCAGGTAAAAAAACGAGTGAAAAGAATGCCTCAATCCAAGTGGACGGTATTCATCCATGATCATCATAGCGGTTTTATTGATTGGGGTACCTACGTGCTCGACTTCCACTTCCGATAGCGCTCCGGCCTCTATTCTCCCTTCAACACCACGAGTCAAAAAAACTAGCCGTTAAAAATCTCTGCCCAGGCAAGGTAAATAAGGAATATCGAATTGAAAGGCTGTCCTTCTGCGGTTCGGTGATCTGCGGTTCGATATTCGATATTCGCCTGAAAATTTTCATCTTTGTAGGTGGCTGCGAGGACAGTCATGACAGTTTGGTTGCGGCTAGGCTGCGCTGTGGGGTATCATGCTATCCAAAAAATTTTCAGCCATGGTGGCCTAGTATAAAATATTCGGCCATCATGGCCCAAGTCCTTTTATATTCTATTTAAAAAATTCTTAACTCCATGACATTGCCCTAAAAGTGGTAAATGATCGACATATACACGCTATGCTGGAAAACATCCTGACTTGATGCCCCGGCGCCATTGACTCCGGTCCTCACATCCTTTCCGAACCGGTATTGATAGGCAAGGTCATAGACAATGTTCCGGTAACCAATCCCGGTGCCGAGGCTTACCCCCCAGAAATCATCCGGATCGCCTTCCGCCGGTTCCGGGTCATAAAAAATACCGGCTCGGACAGGAATAACGGATTTTTCCCTGATTATCAGATATTCGCCGCCCAGTCTGACCTGGGTGGTGTCGGAGACGTCGGACTCTGAGGTGGATTTTCCGGTGACCAGGCTGATGTTCTGCCCGTCTACGTTATGGAGTACGAAATCATCCCATTTTGTATGATAGGCATCAAGGGCCAGGGTAAGGGCGTCGTTTAAACGGACTGCAAGACCGGCTCCATACGACATCGGCATGTCCAGGGTCTCATAGAAGGAATTGTTTTGGGTCTGGACCGTGGTCTTGTCCGGTCCGAAGAGGAGGTCGTCGTACTCGGAGAAGGTCGACGACCGGTTATGTTTAAGGTCCGCGGTAAAAGGGGCTTTAAATACCGTTCCTACCGAAAACATGCCATTAAGGCGCCATAATAAACCAAGATTGAAATTAACGCCCGACAGCCAATAGGTATCTTTCACCTCCAGATCGCTATGGAAATGAGTCAGACCAAAAGTGCCTGAGTCGTAAGTATGGGTCTCGGTGACCCATTTGTTGTTACCAAGATCATCATCCCAAAAATTCAAGGTAATTCCCAGGGACAAATTTTTGAATATCTGGGAGGCGAAGGCCGGGGAGATGGTTTTTAAGGAGCCGTCCCGGTCGTAATCAAAGCTCTCCTTCATTTCATTGCGAGGTGAAGACCCATAGGCGCGATCGAGCTCTATTTCCCGTTTAAAATTATAGAGATTCTGGTAATTGATCGAAACCAGCATGTTGCGGTTAAAGAGCACAAAGGGATAGGCAGCGCTTAAATAATTAATGTCCAAGGTTGAAACCGTCTGATTTCCTCCAGACTCTGGAAGCGATTCATATCTAATATTTTCTGTGCGGTTATTGTAGACGGTGACGATAGAAATTTCCGGCGTTTCAAGTTGAACCAGACCGGCAGGATTCCACGAGGAAGCGGTGGCGTCGTCGGCAACGGCAATAAAGGCACCCCCCATACCCAAGGCCCGCGCACCTGATCCTACCGGATTGGGAGAGGAGGCTATTAAATATGACCACGCACTTACCGGGAAAAGGGCTCGGCAAATAACAACAAGTCCCAGCAGCAAAAGGTTGGCGGGATGCACCATTACCCTATATTTCAGCCTTGTCCGGTTAAGTTTTCGGGCCTTGATCATCGTTTCGTCCATTTTGTGGGAGCGGCTTGCAGCCGCGGTTTGTATCAGTGGCCATTTCCGCGGCGGCAAGCCGCTCCCACCCTTTCACAGTTTTTTCCAGATAGGCCCAAACGATGATCAAGGCCAGTTTTCGTAGGTGTTTGTCATGATTGTCAGTCATATATTATTTCTTCTGGAGTAAGTAAATATTCGGCTTGTTTTAAGTTTTTTAAAAAAGTACGGGACACGAAGCAATTAGTTTGCTACATTAATCAGCATGAATGCTTCGTGTCAAAAACTATTACCATTTTCCTCCTCCGAAATTGCTGAACAAATCATTGATTTGTCCGTTAGGGTTTCTCCCCAAATTATCATTACAGAGAAAGAATACCTGGAACTCAAATGGGAGGCTGGTTATTGGAAAGGTTTTCACAAAAAAGCTCTTTTAAGGGAAGAAGCATATAAAAAAACAATAAAGGAACAGGAAGGTCAAATCCGGGACCTAAAAAATCGGTTGTTTGGAAAAAAAAGTGAGAAAAAAAGTACTGCAAAAACAGAAGGTGGAGCAAAGCCTACCGGTTCCAAACGCCCTCGGGGGCAACAACCCGGCAGTGAAGGTCATGGACGTACAACTCGCCCCCATCTTGCCCATATTGATGAACCAATTGATTTTCCTGATACCCCAAAATGCTCTCAATGCGGTACAGCCTATATTCCCGATGGAAGCAGGGAATCGGAAATTATTGAAGTCGAGGTCAAGGCACATAAGCGTTTAATTATTCGCAGCTGCATGAAAAAGGACTGCTCGTGCAAGGGTGTACCTAATACTGTTACAGTCTCCATGCCACCCAAGGTTATCCCAAAAAGTCCATACGGTATTTCGGTTTGGGAAGCCGTTTTGTTAAACAAATTTCATTATTCCCAGCCAACCAATCGTCTTCTTAATCAGTATGCAGAGTTGGGGGTACCCATCTCTGCTGGAAGCATTACAGGTGGTTTAAAGATACTTAAAGACTTGTTTCAACCTGTTTATGATGCACTTTACATCCAACAAATGACAGAAACCCGATTCCATAATGATGAAAGCGGCTGGAAGGTTTTTGAAAATATCGAGGGTAAAATCGGTAATCGTTGGTGGTTGTGGGTCAGTCGTTCAGTATCAGTTGTATATTTTCAGATTGCACCGGGACGTGGCGCGGATGTTCCCGTGAATCATTTTAAAAACATACAGCACCAAAAAATTATTGTTATCTGTGATCGCTACAGTGCCTATAAATCAATGGCAAAGCAACTGCCCTTCATCATTCTGGCTTTTTGCTGGGCACATGTCCGGCGTGACTTTCTCGACGCTGCCAGAAAGTATCCGGATCTGGAAGAATGGGTGTTCTGCTGGGTTGAAAAGATAGGAGAACTTTATCATATAAACAAAAAGCGTTGTAAAGAGTTTGATGAAAAACTTCCCATTCGATGGCAATCCGCACCATTCAAAAAGCAGCATGAGAAGCTCGTTGGAAAAATGGATGATATGGCCAAGGAGCGAGATATCTTCATAGATGCGTACAGACCTAACGATCCTGAGTATAAGTACAACTTACTCTCAGAGGTTAAATATAAAATTTTGACAAGCCTGCAGAACCATTGGGGAGGGCTGAGTGTTTTTGTCGATCACCCAGAAGTTGCCATGGATAACAATCCGGGAGAGCAGTCAATCCGTAATCCAGTGACAGGTCGCAAGAATTTTTATGGTTCAGGAAGTCTCTGGAGTTCTGAACTTGCAGCAATAATATTTTCAGTTTTTCAAACCATGGTTTTAGGTGGTCTCAATCGTAAACATTGGCTGAGGTCATACCTGAGCGCCTGCGCGGAAAACCATGGTAAACCACCTGAAGATTTATCCCCCTTTCTTCCCTGGAAAATGGATGAAGAGCGACGGCAGCAACTCGCCAAACCATTTGACACATCATGAACCGATATTGTGGGAGGGAATTCACTTCCAGTGAGCTTGACCAGATTCGATCCCTCATAAAAGATAATCCCCAGTTCAACAGGACGCGGCTTTCCAGTGAAGTGTGCAGGATACTTCACTGGTTGAAACCGGACGGCAAACTCAAGGATATGTCATGTCGTGTTGCCATGCTGCGCATGCAAAAAGTTGGCTTAATCTTGCTGCCCCCTTCCACTCGGGTCAAGCGACCAGTAAGAAAAATTGAGTTCACATCTGCCACCGATCCGCAAAATCCTATTTTGAGCCCTGTCAACCTGCTACCTCAATTGCGTTTTCAAAAGGTTATAAAAACCAATTCAACTCTATGGAATGAGTACATTGAGCGATATCATTATCTTGGCTACACCCCTTTTGCAGGCGCACAATTGCGCTATTTTATCTATTCGGGCGAACAACTTGTTGCACTGACAGGTTTTAGTGCATCTGCATGGCAAACTGCGCCAAGAGATCAATTTATTGGATGGAATCATGAGCAACGGAAAAGGAATCTGGAACTGATTGCCAATAATGCCCGTTTCTTGATTTTACCATGGATAAAATCAAGAAATCTTGCATCCAAAATCCTCTCATCAACGGCTCGACAGCTTCCGGATGACTGGGAAGAAAATTATAACATACGGCCTGTATTGCTGGAAACTTTTGTACAGAGAAATAGATTTAGAGGCACATGTTATAAGGCTGCCAACTGGCACTTATGTGGACAAACTAAAGGGCGAGGAAAGCTTGGACAGGCTGGGAAAATAAGTGTGCCAATTAAAGATATTTGGCTGTATCCTCTTGACAAGAAATTTAGGGCCATTTTGAAAAAATGATTCACGAATGAACAAGCCGAATATTTAC
>JAZDOO010000248.1:0-2213 GCA_043798555.1 Pseudomonadota bacterium
AAGCTTTCATGATTTTTTCATCAGATTATCTGAATTGGCGATACCAGTTTGCTCTTTGATTTCAGGTCAATGCCTGGGAGGAGGGCTGGAGATAGCGAGTTTCGCCCATTTTGTTTTTGCCGATGAAACTGCCAGGCTTGGTCAGCCAGAAATCGTGCTTGCAGTGATCGCTCCCCCGGGATCAGTTATCTTGCCCCTCAAGATTGGGCATACGCATGCAGAAAATATTCTTTTGACCGGAAGAAGCATTACTGCTCAGGAAGCAAAACAGATGGGACTTGTCCTCGAAGTGTATCCTGATAAAGACACCATGGAAACAAGGGTGAATGAATGGATTCAACAACATATTCTCCCCAAGAGTGCTGTAGCCCTAAAGGTTGCCACGAAAGTAGTCCGGAAGCGGTTTAATGAACGGTTAAAGGAGGATTTAAGATTTTACGAGTCAGTTTATATGAATGAGCTAATGAAGTCTCATGATGGCAAGGAAGGCCTTAATTCGTTTTTAGAAAAAAGGAAACCAGTCTGGAAAGATGAATAGAACCAGTAAAAAGTGAGAAGCAAATTTTTACTACTGAAGGGAAGTTGATACTAATGGATTTATATTTAAAAGGGGAAGTGGCAATCGTTACTGGTGGAGCTTCTGGTATCGGAAGGAAAATTTGTCACACGTATGCCGAAGAAGGAGCCCACCCGGTAATCCTTGATATACAGGAAGAAAGGGGAAAGAAGGTTTTAAAGGAATGCGAAGAGATTGGGGTGGAGGCACTGTTTATTCATGGAGATTGTTCCAAGGAGGAAACGTGCCAGAAGACAGTAAATGATACTATTGCTAAGTTTGGGAAAGTGGATATTTAAGTCCATAACGCGGCTCCTTATACAGACGGATCGGCAGTTATGCCTTTTCTAAAACAGACTCAAAAAATGTGGGAGGACTTTGTTAATGTTATTATCTGGGGCTCCATTTACTTAACCAAGTCAGTTTTGCCCCATATGTTCGAACGTAATTATGGACGACTCATTTACATTAGTTCTGATGCGGGGAGGGCTGGAGATGCCTATCAAGCTGTATATGCGGCTTTCAAAGCCGGATTGTCTGGTTTCGTGAAATCCATGGCCCAATATGGGGGAAGAAAAAATGTGCTTGCCAATGTGGTTAGTCCTGCTTTGACACTTACAGATGAAAATGCAAACATGCTGAAAATGGCGTATAAGTATGACACCAAAGAGGGGATGGAAAAATTGACTAAAGCTTATCCTACCGGAAAATTGGCAACTGCTCAGGACCTGGCTAATATGGTAGTTTATCTCTCTTCCGATCGGGCGAATGATGTAACGGGTCAGGTGATTGGGATTGATGGGGGATATTTTATGCCTTCAATATAAGAGCCCTTTTTTACGAAAGCATGATTGAAGATCGAAAGGAAACTTTTTCTCAAACGTTTTGCTTTGTAACGCTCAATAACTCAAAAGGTCGGAATAATAACCGGCCTTTTTATTTACTTGATAAGATTTACAGGCATTTCCAAACAATTACCTTTAAAAGGAGATTACGTCATGGATTTCAAGAATATTCTCTTTGAAATAAAAGACGAAGTAGGCATCATTACTATTAATATTCCCGAGAGGCTTAATCCCATTAATCTTGATGTGGAGTTGGAAATCTTAAAAGCATTTCAGGAGGTGGATGAAAGGGAGGAAGTAAAGGCTGCCATCATCACCGGAGCCGGGGAAAAAGCTTTCTCAGCCGGGGCGGACATTAAGCCATATTTAGAGATGGAGTTGGTTAAGTCATTCAGCTACCTGAAGAAACTCCATGATGCGGAATGGGCGATAGAAAATTTGAGAAAACCAACCCTTGCTGCCATCAATGGCCTTTGTCTGGGGGGAGGGTTTGAATTAGCGTTAGCGTGCACTCTCCGGTTTGCCAGCGAGAATGCTAAAATGGGCCTTCCAGAGATTAACGTGGGGTGCATTCCGGGAAACGGAGGTATCCAGCGACTGGGAAGGCTGATCGGGAAAAGCAGGGCAATGTGGTATCTTCTCACCGGTGAATTTTTTACTGCTCAGGAAGCATTGCAGATGGGAGTGGTGAATAAGGTAGTTCCTCAATCTGAACTCATGGATACCTGTATGAACTTTTTACAAAACAATTTGCTAAAGAAATCCCCTACTGCGGTCTGGGCCATAAGGAAGTCGCTTAACTTAGGGATGGA
>JAZDOO010000257.1:0-2448 GCA_043798555.1 Pseudomonadota bacterium
TTCCTGCTGCCTCTCCAAGCGGAAACACTTAACAAACCAGAAACCCTTAAAAATAGCAAAGGCAGCCTGTTTTTGTTAAGTTAATGGCATTGGGTCCGACCCCGCTTCCGACCCCGCTTCCCCGTCTATTTCTAATCCAAATGAGTCGATCAGCCCTTCTTCCGGATCGGCCCCGGAGAATTCATTGATTTTTAAACAGATATGACCAATCCGCCCCCCGAATCCTTTCCTCTTGAAAATGTATGCTTGCGGTATTTATAATATTTTGTGTATAATGTGATGTATAAAGGTTCCGAGGAGAAAACCATGGCGGAAATGGTGCGCAAACAGATTTATATTGAAGAGCGCCACGAGCGGTTGCTCAAACGGATTTCCAAAGCCTGTGGCGTCAGTGAAGCCGAACTCATTCGCCAGGCGAGTGGTCATTATCCATTGTTAACCCATTCTTTGCATTGACAATCATAAACTTCGATGAGCATGTTGGAGGAAAGGGGGCGGCCCCTGACATGGGACAAAAATATGGCGACGCCAAACATCCATTGACAAAATGTAGCCGTTAGGCTACTATTGAATTATGGTTGAAATTCGAAAAACTGAACTTTTCGCTAAGTGGATTGATGGCTTAGAGGACATTAGGGCACGTGCGCGCATTCTGGTAAGGATTGAGCGATTAGCTGCTGGAAATCCCGGAGATGTAAAGCCAGTGGGCGAGGGGGTTTCAGAGTTGCGGATCGATTACGGACCAGGGTATCGGGTTTATTACACACAACGTGGGCAATCGGCGGTAATTCTGCTGGCTGGTGGTGAGAAACGCACCCAGGATAAAGATATCAAAACCGCACTTCGCCTGGCAAAAAATCTATAGGAGGATATTATGGCAAAAACAATTACGACCAAATACGATGTCTCCGAGCATCTTCGTACTTCAGAGGAAATGGCTGCTTATCTTCAAGCTTGCATTGAGGAGGCAAATGGTGATGCCGCCTTCATTGCTAAAGCGCTGGGAGATATTGCCCGGGCAAAAGGCATGTCTCAGGTGGCGCGGGATGCCGGCTTATCCCGCGAAAGTCTTTACAAGGCGCTTTCCGGAGAGAGAAATCCGGGCTTCGACACCATTCTCAAAGTAATAGAGGCACTCGGTCTGAGACTACACGCAGAAACAGCCCTTGACGGCAAACTGAGGAAAGAACCCAAAAAATTGCCCAAAAAAGCGCTCCAGCACATCACTTACAGCCACCGCTGACGTAAGCCGTCCTGCATTAGGAAACAAAATTGGGGTCACCCATAGATTGCCCTAACCACTACCAGCAGGTAGGGTCCCTTTTTCAACATGGTTTATAATTTCATTGATCTTTGATTGTATCTTTGGTAAATTACCCACACTGACCCTTACCATCTTAAAATTGAATATTTACGGTTTGCTCTCTGCGATTTGAATTATGCAATCGTTTCGATTGGGGGGATGATTTGAATTTCAGTGATACATTTCAGATCTCATTGAAAGCCTATTCTCAAAAAGAATGGGCTTTTTGTTTGTAGCCCTTATGACTCGCGCCTTACGGTAAAAAAGGCGTGGGTGGATAAAGGTCAAAGAGAACAGGGTTTCTGTAAGGAAATGCGGGAAGGATGTCGTTGACCTTAATTCACATTTCAAGGCCTTACACCTTGCCATGATACGATTAAAGGTAGGCAATTATGAAATATAGAGAAAAAACAGCTGTCAATAAAGAAGGCAAGCAAGTAATATGGAAACACCCAGGCGGTAAATTAAGAAGGCTCGGCCCGACTTCCTTAACAGATACTGAGCTTCTAACAGTGATCATTGGTTCAGGAATTAGTGGGCGGTCAGCCGAAGATATTGCTACTGAGATTATTGGTAAGTATTATTCATTACAAGGATTAATGGGGAAGACAATCGGCGAATTAATGACCATTAAAGGGCTGAAGGAGGTAAAAGCAACCCAAATAGCGGCAGTCTTTGAGGTTGCACGAAGAATCGTTAAAGCTTTAGAAAGGGAGTAAGATGTCAGAATTTGATACCAAAATCCCAACTATAGAAAAGTCGGAAATAAGCCATTTAAACAGACAGATTCCACCAGAAGCACACACCCCAATGTATAACTGGCATAAATTCTGGTCAAGAAAGACCTGGAACGTGGTGGGTGATTTTATTAAGGCATACTCAAAAGAGGGGGAAATTGTATTTGATCCCTTTGCTGGAAGTGGCGTTGTGGCCATGGAGGCATTGAAGAATAAACGAAAGGTCATCATTTGTGACCTCCTTCCTGTTGCTACCGAAATTGCACGATTAACCATTAAGCCAGTTTCTGAAACTGAACTCTTTAATGCGTTTAAAAGAGTTGAAACAAAAGCGAGGAGCAAAATCTTAGACCTTTTTAAAACAAGGTGCAGAAAATGTGGGAAAGCTTTTCCCTTCACATGCTCAAT
>JAZDOO010000263.1:0-23287 GCA_043798555.1 Pseudomonadota bacterium
CGGATTTGAGGCAATGATAATCTCAGGACTTATGTCCCAGGTTTGTAACCCCACCACCGGAATATTAAATTGAAGAGCGTAGGCAATCTCCGAAAGGGTTCCGTATTTTCCGCCAATAGCGATTACGACCTCAGAAGACTGAACCACGATGATATTGCGGGCATACCCGAGTCCGGTCACGATGGGTATATCAATAAAAGGATTGGCATCAGAATCCCGGTTCCCGGGAAGAATTCCCACGGTAAGGCCACCAGCCTTTTTAGCTCCCCGGGCGGCTCCTTCCATGACCCCGGTTAACCCGCCACAAATAAGAATTCCCTTTCGTTTGGCAACCTCTTCCCCTACTTTTTCGGCGAGATTGATGACCTCGTCTGAGCACGCTGAATTACCAATTACTCCGATTCGCCTCATCATCGTTCGCTTTTGTCACCCTTCCGCTTGGCAAGAAAAAAGAGTTAAACCAATAGGTTAATTACCAGAAAACCAACTATTAATAAAGCCATAAATAAAAAACAAAGTAAATTAAAATTTCCATTGGCAAAGATATTCCATTGCTTCATAGTTGGTGAGGTCAAGCAGAATAGGAGTTATCGAAATATAGTTTTGATGGATTGCTAAGAGGTCGGAATTTTCGATGTTTTCAAAACCTAAATACTCTCCTCCGATCCAATAGTATTTCTTACCCCGAGGATCAATTTTTTCAACGATCGGGTCGCCAAAAATTCGTTTTCCCTGCCGAGTTATTTTATACTGAGTAATAGGTAACCCATTGGTATTAGGGACGTTTACATTTAAAAGGGTATTCAAAGGGAGACCATGTTTTATAATGGCCTGGGCTAATCGGCAGGCAAAATCTGCAGCCGGCTGGAAATGGTAAATATCATGTTCATCAGGAAGCATAGAAATGGAGAACGATGGTATCCCCATGAGGGTCCCTTCCCAGGCAGCTGAAACCGTACCTGAATAGGTAATATCGTCCCCCATATTTCCTCCCATGTTGATTCCTGATACCAGGAGATCGGGTTTTTTGTCCATGAGGCCATTAACCGCCAGGCAGACACAATCGGTAGGAGTACCATCAACGGCAAGATTTCTTTCCCCTAATTCATAAACCCGGAGGGGCCTATGCAGGGTTAGAGAATGGCCTACTGAACTCTGATTGTTTTGAGGAGCAACAATCCAGACAGTGCCAACAGTGCTCAGGGATTTAGCTAAGGCGCTGAGTCCTTCTGAGTGGACGCCGTCATCGTTGGTTATGAGAATCGTAGCAGTATCAGTCATAGGTTCCCTTTAAGCGCAAAAAAACTTTTTAACAAAGATACATTCTCAGTGTCAACAATTAGGTTTTCACCTTCCCAGGCATGATTCCATTATCTTTTCCCTATATTCTCCAGGAAGTGAGATCGCTTTCGGTGATTAGGGGTGGAGATATTTCCTCAGGCGGGTCATTAATTTTATAGATGATGGGCTGCGTATTCAGGTCTTTAGCATCACTGTACCGGGCGCACATTCCGGCCACTTTCTTTATTAATGCTTCTGGACCTCCTCCGGAGATAAGAGCAACCGGCCCTGGGATATGCTCAGCGGAAAGTACAATATCTTTTTCCCCTCTCATTTTTTTCAATAAGTCGTTTTCTTCCTTGTTTCTCCCGATTACAACTTTTTCCCCGTTAATGCGAAAATGTCTCCCAATCTTGAGGAGTTCAATACTGGATATAGAACAGTCTGGATTATGATCGAATAATTCTTTTAGCCTCCTGGAGAAATTTGGGTCAGTCAAAAGACACCCTCCAGCCGGGTTAGAATATTCTCTTAACCCGTATTCTCTTGCGAGTGCCAGTTGGTTTTTTCGAGAACGGCCTTGAATGTCTAAAAGCCTTTCCCGATCTACAAGCGCTAATTTTTCGGGTTTGGTTTCTGGTAACAACCTTGCGCTGAGAGGCCGAAGCAAAAAATCTGCATACCCAGAGAACTTTGCCACTAACCTCAAAGAACTCCTGGTCTGAGACATGGGGCGTTGGTTAAGAACTTCCCCAGTAAAAATGAAGTCATATCCTTTTTCTTCCATCAACTTCCCTGCTTCCCTGATCATCAAAGCATGACAGTCAATACAAGGATTCATGTTTGCTCCGTATCCATACCTGGGATTCTTAACTATTTTCAGGTGTTCTTGGGTAATATCTTTGACGATTAACGGTATCCCCAGTTCCTGAGCCGCAGCAAGGGCTTTTTTGAGGCCAAAAAAGGGAGACTTGAATGAGAGCCCAGTAACGCAAACCCCCTGATCTAACAAAATCTTGGCAGCTAAGAGGCTATCTAATCCACCAGAAAGAAGCCCCACTCCGATTATTTTTTTGGCATTCCCGGGTGTCATCGTATTATTCAAAAAAACGAAGAGGCTTTCTCTAACGTCTATGGTGTGTTGGAGAACTTAGTAAAAAAATTATACAATTTTTTACGTTGTACCAAAAGGAGAAATTGGAACTTCTATAATTTTTTTGTTTGATAAATTGGAAGGGCAGCCCCGTACCCCTGGCAGGGTAAAGGAGGAGAGAGAAAATCACTGCCAGAGGTACGAGTGGCGGGCATTATAATGGTTGCTCAAAAAAATCTCTACTTTACTATACTATATTCACTTATAATAGACAAAGCTTGTTTAATTTTGTTTAAAAGAAAAATAGAGGGAAAAATTTAAGCACAAAACTAAAGTCGGGGAGAGGAGATTTGAACTGGAAAGGAGAAAAATAGTAAAAGTTGATGATTTCTAAGGGGTTGAAACTACCAGACATTTAAGAACTAAGTTTTGGAACATTATATGTTGTTAGGTGATTTTCGATCACGATGGTTACAAAATGGTTACATTTCGGTTTCCATTGTAACCAATACCGAAGCGGGTTTTTTGTCCGCACAATCTACCAAGAAGGGTCTCGGATTGAGGCCCTTCTTGGTTACTCCTACCTAAGACGGCTTTAAAGGGGGACCCATTCGGTCTCCCTATGGGCCTGCAAAATGCCACCGCATGAGGAGTGCTGTATATCTTTTCATCGGTAATGGAGCTGATATTATTAACACCCAAGGAATTTAAAACCAAGGCGAGATTGAAAGCGCTGTAAAAGTCTTTTTATTTCAAGGTGTATCTTTAGGTAGAACTTATTTCCAGAATTCTTCTTGATTTATACCGAATCGTCGCAAAATTGCATTTATTACCGGAATCGAGATTTCAGTTCCTTTCCCGTGGTCTTTTATAGGATATTGTGGTCCCTTCTTGGAGTCTGATTTTTGAGGCCTCACAAGGATTCTCTCTGACCCTTTCCCGCGTTTTGTTAGTGATCTTACTCCGTAAGATTTTAATTTGGCAAGAAGTTCTTTTAGCTTGAGTGCAGATTTAGGCATGGTAAGATTGCCCAAAGGACATGCATGTTCTCGCTATAATCCAGGGGGGAACAAACCGCTGAGATGCTTTGGTAAAGGCTGATTTAATATGGATTCTTTTTTCTATCTGTTCTTTGCAAGCATAGAATTCTTGCCAAACATCTGTAGGGGCGGGATGATAGAGATAATCCAAATTATCATTAGAAAAAGCATAATCCACTTGGGCCTTAATCAAATCCAACATGTCTGTTTTCGCTTTTTCTAAATCTTCGGAGGTAGCTACAATATCAAGTTCAAGACAATGGGCAATATAAAAATTGGCATCCTTTTTTATCAACACATTAAAAATCATTGACGTATCGGTATTCATTTTGGCTACCTCTATGTGTTGGTTGTTGTCCACATTAATTCTTTATGTATCTCAGATATTTGATATATACCAAAGGCATATACCTTATATATAAAATAACATAAAATAATATTTGTCAAGTCCTCGGTTTTTTCATATTTATACTCATAATAGTTATAGCAAAAATCATACCAATGACTTATAAACTTCAGCTTACTATCATTCCATGTCATTTCTTGATCATAGCGGACTGCTTTCAAAATGACACGCTACCTATCTTTATGTTGACTTAAATCCATTTCAGATATTTAATCAATATGCTTTACAAGTCAGGTTTAGTTTGGAACAGGAAAGGGAGCTCAGGGATATTTAAAGGAGGGGAGTATTCATGATTCTGTGAAATGAAATAGGCCGAATTGCCCGAAAGGGATGGTTCGGCTTTTTGTTTTTGGAATTCAAAAAAGGGATGGGACAATGACCAAACATAAGTTTGTGGTTTTTTGGACATTCTTTCTATTTACCTTCACAGCACTTTCTTTATCCATAGCACAGAAAAGCTTACCTGAAATCGTTCAGAAGGTCAGTCCATCGGTTGTAATCATTTTCAACTACGATGAGGAAAGAAACTTAGTTAGCCGCGGTAGTGGTTTTTTTATTACAGCAACAGGAGAGCTAATTACCAATCGTCATGTGATTCAATGGGCGAGTTCTGCAGAGGCAAAAACTGTGGACGGAGCGGTATATTCGGTTAATAATGTGCTTGCCGAGGATAAGGAAAATGACCTTCTCCGACTCTCGGTCGATATTCCGCAGGACGTGCGGGTTCCTCACCTCTCATTGACCCCATCACTTCCTAAAGTCGGTGAGCAAGTAGTCGTTATCGGAAGCCCTTTGGGACTTGAACAAACGGTTTCAGATGGGATCGTTTCGGCCATTCGGCAGAACGGTAAGGTTATTCAAATTACGGCCCCCGTTTCTCCTGGCTCAAGCGGGAGCCCTGTGGTTAATATGAGAGGTGAAGTAATAGGGGTTGCAACCTTTCAAATTGTTGAAGGCCAGAACCTGAATTTTGCCATACCCAGTTCAAAGGTCTTAATTTTACCCCCTAATAAAGCTCAAACCCTTGCTGAATGGGAAGAAGGTAATGTAGAGGAACGAATGGCGTTTGCTCAAAGTCTTTTTTCTTTAGGTTTTGATTTTTTCTTTAAAGACGACTACGAAAACGCCATTGTTTATTTTAGAAAAGCATTGACGAAGAATCCCCAGTATGCAGGAGCCCATAATTATCTCGGGCAATGTTTTTTCAATCTAAAGCGTTCCCAAGAGGCTGTAGAGGAATATGAAAAAGCCACAGCAATTCAGCCGGACTATTCTGATGCGTATTTTAACTTAGGGAATGCCTATGACTCGCTTGGGCTTGGCTCAAAGGCAACGGAAGCATTTGAACAGGCAGTTAAAGCCGACCCCAATAACAGCTATGCTCTTCTTGCATTGGGGAAAAGGTACGTATCGCAGGGTATGGCAACATCTAAGCGGGATGACAATTTTATTCGGCGGGGGGGAGAGTTCAAGTTTCAAAAGGCGATAGCGACTTTCGAAAGCGCGGTGAGGATAGAAGAAAGTAAGGGTACAACAGAAAAAAACAACGATCTTATTCTAAGGGCGTATTGCGAACTAATAACCACGTGTGCGGTTACAGGCAAAAAAGATTTAGGAAAAAGGTACTTGTTTAACCTAAGGTTATTTGGATTGGAAAATATGGGGGATAATGAGCTCAATGATCGTGTTGGGAAACTTATCGAGTTTTTTTCTTTAGCTTTAGGCGAGTAAAGTATTCAAAAAAAACTTATACCCCTTTCTAACTCTATGGGTAGCGATGCTCCAAGAATTAGCTATACCTTAGCTTCCTCTGGCACATATTTCAATTTCTGCCCTATTCCTCACCCCTGGCATGGTGCTTCTTATTGCTTCTGTTTTCGTTCGTATTGCAGCACCGTGAAAAGAAGTTTAGGGACGGGTTCGACTTCTCTGTTTGTTGGGTAGTCATTATAAAGAAGGGTCCTTGAACACGAAGGGATGGTAAGACCATGAAAAAAATATTTACCGTGCTCATCTTGGGGTCACTGCTTTTGGGTTGTACTGTTCAGGGGGAAAAGTTGACCTGGAATGATTTCTTTGGAGCCTTGGGCGCTGTAGGGGAAGAAATGGAAAAGGGGGCAGATAAAAGACAAGAAAGACAATTGCGGCAGGCAATGATTCGCGCTCTTTCTGAAAAACCTGTTTACTACCATTATTGTCAACCGACAAAAATTATTTTCTACGATTCCAATCGTTCAGTCGTTGGATACGGCATGGTACGGAGTAATCAAACGATACAAATTTATGACACAAATCGGAATTACCTCGGGTACGCTATCACTAGATGAGGAGTAAATAGAAAAGAAACAATAGTCTATTATATTTTCCAGTTAAATTCCGAAAGGAGGGGAGAACGATGAAAAGGTATATGCACTGCTTAGTCTGCATACTGGCAATCGTCATGCTGCTTTCGGGGTGCGTAACACAAAGATATATCCAAAGAAACGACGAAGACTTTCAAACCCGGTTAAATCTAATAGCTACGGAAATGGCTTTTATAGATAAATCTTATCGGAATCCTTCCACCGGGGAATTTTCGGAAGAAGGTAAAGAAAAAATGAACCAACTGCATGGTGAATTTGAGAAATGGAAAGAAGATCATCAAAACTTTGAAAAAAGCACACAGGGGAAATTGGTGGTTGGAGACGTTACTATGACTATGGGATGGCCTGGGGGGCATTCCTCTAATGACTACGTAACAAAACAGGATTTATGGTTCATGCAACAGCAAATTGAAAACAGAATCAACCAATTGAGGTAATATATTCCGGGCACAGATTAAACTCACCGAAAGGCGGTAATCCTGGCACACCTTCCCGAATAGAAAAGGAGGGAAGATAGAGGTCACATCTTAAAAATTAAATTTCTCTTCGGGTTGTATTCCCCGCCGCCTGCGACGAGTTCGTCATTCCGGCGGAAGCCGGAATCCAGGGGATCTAATACCCCGCTGCTTGCGGCGGGGTAGTTTATTTTGAATGAAAACTTAATATTTAAGATGCGACCCCCCATTCCCCTATTGATTTTACGTGTTATACATTGATAAATAAAAACGTGGGGGTATAAGTGAAAACTGTTTTTGCATATTTGATTGTTTTTTTCTTGGGACCGCTCATTGGTAGCATTGCTGGAGTAATATTAATGCCTTTATTCCTTCCTTTGAGCCGTGTTCTCAAATATTTTCCGATTGGAAATTTTGTTATTGGCTTTGCAACAGTATGGTTGAGTTCAATCATTTTTCACTGGTTTGGAATAAAACCGACCTTGCTAATGATCATTACCTTGGGGGTTGGTTTTGCTTTTAATAGTTTTAATCGTTTGAAACATGCAAATGAGGAACAATTTCCTATAGAACTGTCTTTCAGTATCGGAGAAATAGCAGGTGTTGTCATTGGCGGCTTTTATATCCTATAAAAAGCTAATTTCTGATTTTACATAAAATGTATCAAGTCAGTGGAGGGGACGCGGAGAAAATAGGCGGCCTTACGGGCAAGGTCATTGGCCGCGCCCCTCACTTCCAACGTTGCTTCCTATAATCATTAAGGCACCACAAGGAGGGCAATATAATGTACCAACTCACCTATTGTTTGAAGGAAATTGAGGATGCTGGACATTTGCAGAAGATTACTAGACAATCGGAAGAAGAAAAGCGCGTAGCAGGAATAGATTACGACGAGCAACATGTTCGTCATTCGATAGTTCACGCTCGTGAAGATATTATTCTTTTTGTCCCTCTCATAGCGCACATACTCAAGCAGTCAAAAAGAACTAACAGAACTCTCAGCATCATAAGTGCTCTGCTTGCTGGATTAATTGTGATTTTGTTTTTTAAGTAGCTCACCGATAAGGCGGTGATTCTGGACCGCTTTCCCCGGATTTATCAACCAGGTCGCTATAAAAATCTTATGGCTTCTTCCTTTTTCTGGTTCCTATCTTCACGTTAACCCCCAGAGATTCTGTTCTTTTTTTATCATAGCGTTGTTTCATTATTCCCCTTTGTTTTTTTCGGTAAGCTTCGGGATCGGCTTCTCGTGTCTTCCGGGAATTTGCTATCCAGTTACAATTCGGAGAGCAAAAGCGAGCGGTTTTTCTTCTGGTAACAAAGTACTTTCTGCACTCTTCACACTTTTTTATTAAACTCAAAGGGATCTCTTTTAAAAGGCTTAAAATGGTGCAAATGACTTTATCACGGATAGACTTTGTTTCTTCCATAATCAGTAAACCACCTTTCCAGGTATGGTCAGTGGGAACAATGCTATAAGTTATGGGGTATTCAAGTGAAAGGCTTACAACCTCGGTGTTAGAAAAAATTGGAGAGATGCTTTGAATCGTCTTCTTAAATTCAGTTTGAATTGTCCTTAACTTCTCTCTCATTTCAGAGGACAGTAACTTTAGTTCCTCAAGCGTGGTTTCTTTGGTATCCACGATTTCTAACATTTTTTTTGGAGGGTTTTTTATCAATTTTCTAAAAAATATGTATCTTTCCATTTCAAAAACCAACTTAATTTCTTCAGCACCTTCAAGCCCATGAAAGTCTTTTAGAATAAAGTCGAATATCCAATTTAGCCTATCCTTAGGCTTATCCTTTACCGGCCCCCAATAATATCTCTCTAAATCTTTCCCCATAGCATTCCTCATTAGTCGTTATATTCCTAAATAACTTCAATAAGTTTAATCTAAGTTAAAATAAGAATCAAGCATTATTTTTAGATTAATACTTATTTTATTTACTCTTGTTAAAATTAGTTGACTTTAGATTAATATTATATTATCATTACCCGGTCACCAAAAAAATTCGATGTAACGGGAGGAGATTAGACATGATTGGAATTATTCATCCCTTAAGGGTCAGGAGAGTGCTAAGCGGCCAAACGCAATGGGACCTGGCTTTGGCAACAGGATTGCCTCAATGTGTTATTAGCCTAATCGAAACCGGCAAGCTCAAGGATATTCCGGAGGGAAAAAAGATAAAAATTGCCCAGGCGCTTAATTCGAGCGTGCTTGAAATCTTTCCTGCTATGGAGGAAACATGAACCTCCACCCCGACCATCTCGAAAATCTCAGACGAAGCGGCCTGAGCGATGAAACTATCCTTGAGGCTGGTATCGAATCAGTGCCACCGGACGAGATTGGTAAAATCTGCTTAGAGTCAGTAGGCTACGTACCAGCGGGGATTACCAGCATGTACCGGATACCTTACCCACGTGTAAACGGGTTCTGTCGTCATAAACCTCTTTATAAAGAAGGGAAAGGTGAGCCAAAATACTTACAGAAGAGGAATAGCGGGAACCGCCTTTATATTCCTGAAAAAGCACGGGCAGTGTTAAATGACCCGGCAGTACCCCTTTACTTTACCGAAGGCGAAAAAAAGGCCCTAAAGGCGTGCCAGGAAGGACTGGCGTGTATTGGATTAAGTGGGCTTTGGAACTGGAAAAACAAGGGAAGCAAAGAGCTTATCTTAGATTTCGATTTAATTATCTTTACTAACCGCACCGTTTATATCGTTCCCGATAACGATTGGCTTGAACCTAACAGACACGGGTACAAGAAGAACCTTGAAGAGGCGGTTAAGGAGCTTGCTTACAGGCTCATTAAGAGAGGTGCACGGGTTTTTATAGTTCAACTACCGAAAGGGATTAACAATGAAAATGGGATTGGATGATTACTTGTGCAGTCATAACGCTGAAGAACTTACAAACTTACCAATATTAGAGGTTAAGGAAAGAACCAAAAGGGTCTCTCAAGCTGAAAAAATCTTAACACTGGCCAAGGATATTGAGCTTTTTCACGACCAAAACAATGATGGATTCGCTTTTATCGGGGCGGAGTGTCTTTTGTTGCGCTCTAAAAAGGTAAGACAGTATTTAGCACGATTACTTTATCGGAGCGAGGGGAGCGCACCAAATAATGAGGCCTTAAGCCAGGCTTTGAATGTACTGGAGGCTAAGGCCGGTTTTGATGGTCCACAAAAGAAGCTTTACAACAGGGTGGCGAGAATTGACGATGCCTTCTTTTATGATTTAGCCGATGAAGGCAAGGCCGTGAAAATAACTAAGGAGGGATGGACGATAGAGCAAGCACCGATTCTATTTAGAAGGTATTCACACCAGCAACCTCAAGTGATACCAAAAAAGGGCGGTGACCCATGGCAAGTTTTGGATTTCCTGAACGTGAGTAAAGAAAATGAATTACTGATTTTGATTTATACTGTTAGCTGTTTTGTTCCAGATATAGCGCACCCTATCTTTCACCCACACGGTGCTCAGGGAAGCGGAAAGACCTGTTTGTTTAAAATAATAAAGAGATTGTGTGACCCCTCAAGCATTGAGACCATTATCACCCCGAAAGACAGGCCTGAGTTAGTCCAAGTCTTAGCTCACCACTACATTTGCCTGTTTGATAACGTGAGTGGTTTATCCGATTGGATGAGCGATATTCTGGCTCAAGCCTGTACGGGTGGGGCATTTACCAAGCGGATGCTTTTCACAGATGACGATGACGTGAATTACAACTTAAGGCGCTGTATAGGATTAAACGGAACGGGCACGATTGTTGTTAAACCTGATTTGCTGGATCGGACAATCCTAATCCAGCTTGAACGAATTGAGGCTGATAAGCGGAAGGAAGAGCGTGAACTGTGGGAGAGGTTTGAAAAGGTTAAACCAGAAATTCTTGGAGGCATTTTTGATACCTTAGCGCTTGCTATGAAAATCTTTCCAAGTGCCAAACCGCACTCTCTTCCGAGAATGGCAGACTTTAGCCGATGGGGATTTGCCATTGCTGAGGCGTTTGGAATTAATGGGGAAAATTTTCTCAGGGCCTATCAAAAGAATATTGAAAAACAAAATGAGGAAGTAGTCCAGGGGAATACCTTGATGCAAGCTGTCTTAAATTTCATGGAAGACATAAATGAGTGGGAAGGGACGGTTTCAGAGGCGTATGACCTTTTATGTAACCAGATAAAACTTTCAAGAGATGACAGCACGTTTCCTAAGCATGCCAACAAACTGAGGAAACATTTGAACCGGATTAAAGCGAACCTGTTAGATTTCGGGATTCAATTCGCTATTTCAGATTATCACGCAAAAGAAGGCGTTCCCCTATCCTTCCATAAAGTTGCGAAAGGATGTTCGCTATCTTCACCATCTACACCAGAAGCCAAAAAACATTATGATATTAACAAGATAAGCTTTAAAGCTGAGGTTGAAGATGCGGTGAAGATGGAGGAAGATGCCAAAGTATCTTCACCAGGATATACACAACATAACTTATTGAAAACACAAGAGAATGAAGATGGTGAACATGGTGAAGATAAAAAACCCTGTTTATCGGAAAGTCACCGATTAACGAAATCTGAAGTGATAGAAGTCCTTGAGGTGTTGGAATGAAATGCCAGGTATTAATGCCATTAAAAGCAAAGACACGGGACGGAATCACGGAATTGTCTCCTGGGCAGATTATCAGTATTGACTATGAGAAGGCGTTAAGACTACTTGAAGCGGGTAAGGTGAGATCGCTTGAACCGGAACCAGCAAAATTGCCTTGTGAGCGCTGTCCGGCGGGGGCCTGGTGGGAGTCACCGCACGGTAAAGGCTGGCATTGTTTTTCCTACGCTTACTTTTATCCGGTTCGGGGAGGAAAACCGAGGCTTTGCGAGGAAGCAATAAAGGATTGTGGCCATAAGGATAACATTGAGACCCTACGGGGCAGGTATAGGCACTAAAATTACCATGTTCAATTGTAAGTGGTTGAAAATATTGATTTTTTATAATGCTTCAATGTCATTAGGAGATGTAACCATTGAAGATTATTAACAAAATACATTGCCTTAAAGGATGGTAAACGAAATGGAAGAAATGGCGAAACGGGTAGATAAGGAGATTTTACCTTCCGAGAGTTTCATGAATGAGCTTACCGAAAGGCAGCGAAGGGGTCTTTTGAGGCTTGCCCGGCTTGAGGAAATACCCGAAACCCAGGCAGAACTTGCGAGGGGCATGGGCATAACTGAGCGGGCTTTATATACGTGGTGGAACGAAGAGCGCTGGTGTAAAGCTGTCCTTGAGTTAATCGGGAGATCCCGGATTAAGCACTTGCCGGCGATAGAGAATTCATTAATCAAAAGGGCAAAGGAAGGCTCCTATTTACATCAGAAGGGTTTTTACCGTTTGGTCGGGATTGACCTGGAGGGAAAGCCTGTCAGTCAAACGAACGTTCAAATAAATCTATTTACCCCCGAGCAACAGGAGATAATTGGGCGGATGGCCTCTGAAATAGCGGATCGGGATTGAAATCTTATAATTACCTGTTTTTGGGCCAGTGGGAAGGGGAAACGTAATATTTGGTTACAGTATGGTTACAGGGGATTTAAAAGAATTAAAGAATCAAGGTGTTAGAAGGGGGAAGGAGATTTCTTATCCCATTTCCAAACGTCTTTATACCCTAAAAGAGGCAGCGTTTTACTTGGGGAAAGGCTTGTACGGGGTGAGGGAGCTTGTATGGTCCGGTAAGCTCCCGTTCGTGAGACAGGGGCGGAAGATGTTTATCGACATTTTTGATCTTGAAGCATGGGTCACAAGCAACAAAAGCACGTATCTTTGAAGAAATGAAAAAATGCTTGACAAGAAATTTATATCGTGTTATATAAAACACATTATGACGATTCAAGCTTTATTAAGAGAGCTTATCAACAAAAGGGAATTGACAATTTACAAAGTGGCGAAGGCCATAGGGGTTGATCATGGAAACCTTTACAGGTCGCTGTCCGATGGTAGTAACCTTGAATTGAATACGATGTTGAAAGTGTTAGAATACCTGGGTTATGAGATCCGGTTTGTCAAATCCCGAAGAAAGGAGGTGGAGCAAACGAACACCCCTAAGGGGGGAAAAAAGTCGAAAGAGAAAGGAGGTGATTAGTGATGGGATGTGTTTACAGACGAGGAGAAGTTTACTGGATCAAGTATTACCGTAGTGGCAAGCCCTACCTTGAGTCCACCCATAGCGAAAAGGAGGCGGACGCAAAACGATTGTTGAAGATAAGGGAAGGAGAGATCTCTCAGGGTAAAGTGCCAGGGATTTACTTTGACAGGGTTCGGTTTGATGAATTGGCGGAGGATTTCCTCACCGATTATCGGGTAAATAGAAGAAAGTCCCTCAAAAAGGCGGAAAAATATGTTGAATACCTCAAACAAAGTTTTGGGGGAGCCAGGGTAACAGAGATCACCACCACCAGGATCAACCAGTATATCAACACGAAGATCGAAGAAGGGAAAGCAAACGCTACCATTAACCGGGAACTTTCGGCATTGAAGCGGATGTTTCACCTTGCCAAACGATCAAGAAAGGTAAACGAAATTCCCTATATCCCGATGTTAAAGGAATCGAATGTGAGGAAAGGTTTCTTTGAATATGGCCAATTTCTTAGCGTTCGGGATGCCCTGCCTGATTACTTACGTTCCATTGTGACCCTTGCTTACCATAGCGGATGGAGAAAGGGAGAGATCCTCGGATTGACCTGGGATAAGGTGGACCTCAAGCAGGGGATTATTAGGCTTGACCCGGGGGAAACCAAGAATGATGAGGCCAGGACCCTTTACATGAACGATGAACTGTTAAGAGAGATGCGGCTGGTTCACGGTAACCGCCGTCTCGGGTGTCCTTTCGTGTTTCACCATGATGGAGAGCCGATCAGGAAATTTGAAAAGGCATGGAAGGCAGCCTGTAAGAAAGTCGGTCTCGGTGGGAAGCTATTTCATGATTTTAGGCGGACTGCCGCCAGGAACATGGTGAGATCCGGTATACCGGAAAGAGTGGCCATGGTGATAACCGGTCACAAGACAAGAAGCATCTTTGACCGTTACAACATCGTGAGCGAGCAGGATTTACGAGAGGCCGCTATTAAGCAACAGGCTTATATCAATTCCCAAGAATCATCTCAAACGGTTACAAAACAGTTACAGTCCTCCAATATTCCCGTCGCAACCTTCGAAAATCATTGCAAAAACAAGTCGGGGAGAGGAGATTTGAACTCCCGACCTCATGGTCCCGAACCATGCGCGCTACCAAGCTGCGCTACTCCCCGCAGGTGATATTTTTATATAATAATGCACAAGAAATAAAAATACAAGGCATCTAACCAGCTTCATGAGGTCCGCCCATGAGATTTTCTTGAGCAAATACGGTTAAAATTCCTATCCATTCCAGCTCGTTTTCCAAGTCTGAATACTCAAAAAGCCAATCTCCGTCTTTGTACTTTCCGATCACTAAAAGTTCGTCTAACTCTCCTATCTCCTCCTGAAGATCCTCCACCAGCTCTTTTACTGATCGCTTGGACTTGTCAAAAGGAATAACTTTTTTCCCCATTTTTTTCTCCTAACAAAAGTTCTTTTTGTAGTTGTTAGATTTTTCCAAGGCAATCATTTTACTGTTGCCTTATAGCTTCCCCGAACAAAATTCTTGAAAAAATTCGAAAATGATGCGAGTATTTATAAATCTTTTTTTAAAATTAGACAATAATAAATTATGGGGATGTAGCTCAGTGGGAGAGCATCGCGTTCGCAACGCGGGGGCCGTGGGTTCGAATCCCATCATCTCCATTATTTTTTTGTTAATTAACTATCATTTGAGGAGGGGTAGGACAAATTTTTATCACTGATAAGGTGGGGATATAAGGATTACGAGCAGCAGGTTTTATTCCGACGAATCACCTTTTTCTTTTGCTTCGTTAGCAAATGATTCTTTTACCATATTGATAACGGTCTCTCGGGCATATTTATCTTTTATCTTTTCATATTCCTGCTCGGTTTGTTTCAAGTCCTCTTCTGCTTTGGTGAGAAGAATGGGCAATTGAGTATATTCTTCTTCTTTAAACCAATCTCGGTGTTCCTGGGCAATTTTCAAAAGCTGAATCTTTCCTTGCAAGTTAGCTAACTTATTGGTAACCGCGTACAATTCTATTCTGAGTTCATCGAACTGACTTTCTTCATCAGACTTTTTTTGTGAAAGGGAGCTTTTGGTGGACTCCTTTACCGGGGCAATGAGGTCTCTTAATGGGGTATAGTAATAAAAAAGAACAAATACTAAACTTATAGCAATAACCACTGCTAATCTCTGCATGATTTATGTTTCCTTTCTTTTTAGTGAAACGTTTATAAAGTAAGTAATTCTAACTTGTCCTGCCTCAGGCAAGAAAGCATTACGAGAACACCCATGTTCTATACCATAAATTTTTTTTAGGGGAAATAAGAAAGTTACGTTTTATGCAGTACGGATTTTTCAATCTCCCGAAAAGAGAAAAACTGCCACCGGATTCTATGATGGCAGAACCTCCTGGGATATTGCCCCCACGAGGGCGCTTAAGAAGGGGAAATCACTTCTTTTTTGTAGGGCGGTGTGGAGGTGATGTGCTCCGGCCGGGATATACTGCTGAAACCATAGTTTCCCTTTCACTAAGGAAAGATAGGAAAAGGCGCCCAAAGCCTGCATGTTGCGTTGAAGCCCGGCCAAGACAAAAGTTTCGTAAAACTGCTCGAAATCATTAATCATAATGCCTTGTTCGCTCACTTTCTCCAAATAAAATGCGATAAGATTTTTTTGCGTTCTTTCGGACAAAACTATGTAGGCATCTTTTAGCAGTGATGCCAGGTCGTACTGGAGTAACCCCTTTCTCCCCCCCTGGAAGTCAAGAATCCTGATTTCTCCCTTATGGAGCATAGTGTTCTGGGATTGGAAGTCACGGTGCATAAAGTAGAGAGGTTCTTCAGCAACTTTTTCCGCTAACACCTTAAACTCTTGGGCAAGCCCTTCTTTACTTGGAATCGAAATCTTACAATACTCTTCCAGAAAATATTTCTGGAAATATTCCGTTTCCCACCGCAAGGTCTGATAGTCAAATTTTCTCTGGTGGAGAGGAAGGCACTTTACCCAATTTCTCCACCCTTCCACTTGCATATGAGCCAAGGTCTCAACAACCTTTTTATACCAGTTGAAGGTTTCTTCTTCAGACATGCCAGCTTGAAACGCGCGATAAAGGCTTTCATCACCCACGTCTTCCATAAAGAGAAAATAGTATTCTAAATTGGCGTCGTATATTTTAGGGACGCCAATACCAATTTCCTCAAGAAACCGGGCGATGGCGATATAATTTTTAAAATCCTCATTACCTGGCGAAGAGATCATAAGGATAATACTATCTTCCTGTCGCTTAATCCGGTAAAAACGCCGATCTGACCCTCCGCCGGAAATAAGCCTCATACTTACCGGAGATGGAAAGTATTTTTCATAACGCTTCTTATCCACTTCAAGGATAAGGGAGGTAATGCTATTTTGCTCAACCGAGAATACTATAGTGCCACTCTCCATCCTTCACTCCATCTTCTAAATAATCCCCTTCCTCAACTACAGTACCATCCCAGATAACGCAATTTTTTAAGAACGTTTTTCTTTTTATAAGGCAACTTCTTCCTATACAGACAAATCCTTCTAAGCGTGCTCCTGATTCAATGACGGAGCCCGCTCCTGTATAAATGCCGCTCCCATGCCTTTCGCCGGAAAAAGAAACCAGCTTTCCATCAACAAGGATATCCCGATGAACCTGCAAATATGAAACCGGAGTGCCAATATCAACCCAGTAGTTCCCTCGCGCCACATATCCCTGGATACTTCCAGGTTTGCAGTTGATTAACTCGAGATAAATATCAATGATATTGCTTGCACCCTCACAGGGGACTCTGTCCAGCACTGAAGCATCAACCACACTAATACCAGTGAAAGTGAGGTTCTGATCTTTTCCGGGTTGGCAGGTTCCCAGTTTTCCCAAAAAGTCCACGATCGTTCCATCTCGACGCAGGGTGACGTTGTTTTTTGGAGGGCAATCGCGCAAGGCCATGGTGACCAGTGCCCCCCGGCGGAGATGCTGTTTAATCAGCCCGGGTAAATTAATATCCGATAGAATATCTCCATTGTACACCAGAAAAAGATCTTCACCGGGGAAAAGTTCCCGTATCGTTCTCATTCCTCCTCCAGTTCCAAGAATCTTTTTCTCCCGGGAAAGGACTATTTCTATCCCCCATGGAGCACCATTTCCTAAGGAAGATGCCACTTTTTCAGCCAGGTGGTGGACATTCACCCCGATTGCGTCAACAGATACGGTTTTCAGGTGTTCAATGGTGTAGGTAATCAGCGGACGCCCGAGAATAGGAAGAAGCGGCTTGGGCAGGCGCTCGGAAAGCGGCCTCATTCGATTACCAAATCCGGCTGCCAATATCATGGCTATCATTTTGAGATTTCTCCCCGAATTCAAGACAGGTGAGCCAGTGGTTTGACTAACAATTCAAACCCCTAATTCCCGGAGGTTTTTTTAGGCCGAACTAAGGAACCTGCTTACCCAGGAGGCATAAAACGGAACGTTTTTTTCTGGAACAAGCTTACGGGAAAGCAAATAGTGTTGGAATTCAGGCAATAGTTGGGAAGCCATAGTATGTCCATCTCTTAACCAAATTAGCAATAATATAAGCTTTTCTTTTTTGCTGATATTATAAAGCTAAAAGGAATAATCTGCAAGCCTTGTTCAAATAAGTCATTGATTTTTTTGGAAAAGTGTGATAAATATATCTACAATAGTATAAAAATACGAAATTCGTATATTGCGGATTTCGGAGGAAAAATAAAGGCATGACAATCGAAGATAAAGCACTAAAATTGGTGGAATTTATCAGGAGCTTGACCGACTTTGTTGCTGTCAATGAAATTGATGGAAACTATCACCACATAGGTGCATCTATCGCTGATGCTGTCCTACAGGCCAACATGAAGTTTGAAACACACGAGCGTCGGCTGATTTCTGGCGTTAGCCCAAGAAAGGAAATGCTATGAAAAGAGTTGATTTACCCCTTTCCCAGCTTTCACTTGCCCAGAAGTTGGACTTGATGGAGACCCTTTGGGCTGACCTCACCCGAGATGGAAAGACACTGAAATCACCGGCTTGGCATGAGACCGTCCTTAAGGATCGAGAGGAAGCCTTCGCGGCCGGCGAAGTGACCGTATCGGATTGGGAACAAGCTAAAAAAAGGATTAAGAAGAAGGTCTCATGAGGATAAGAATCCTCAGCACAGCCGAGATGGACCTTGAGGAAGGATATCGATTCTATGAATGGCAGTCCCCCGGTCTCGGATCGTATTTCCTCAATTCCCTTTATTCCGATATTGACTCCCTGGCATACTTCGGAGGTATTCACCAAGTGGTCTTCGGATACCACCGCCAGTTCTCCAAGCGGTTCCCGTTCGCCGTATATTACCGCATCATCGACAATGTAATTGTGGTCTTTGCTGTCCTTGATTGCCGTCGGAACCCAAGTTGGATAAGGGAAAGACTGATGAAGGGCTAACAAATCTTTCCAGCGGACGGCCGATAGCCGCCGCTGATTTCCGCCGGGTGTGCCGGGCATGGCACAGAACTTGTGGGGTGGAAGTCCCTACGCCAGGTATTTGCGGAGCCGACCTGCTTGCGCGCGGCGCGCAGGCAAGAGGCAAGGAGAAGGGCAAGGGCGTTGTCGAGAGGCGGGGGGTCTGAAGGAAGCCCAATCCAAAAGCGCGGGGCGACGAACAGGAACCAGATACGAGGTGTGGTACATTCGGGACGAGGGGAGTCGTGAGGCTCCTCTCTATCCCGATTACCTGCTTATCGGATTTTGAAAGCTTCAACCAATGGAGTTTTATATGAACGACACTATTCGCCAGCGAGCCATCAATGAATACATTCGGAAGGATCCGTTTGCTGCGCATTTGGGAGCGAAAGTAGAAATCATAGAACCTGGGCACAGCCGTGTTTCTCTTACTATAACCGAGGAGATGGCGAGTTTTCACGGCACCACCCATGGGGGCGTAATCTTCGCGCTAAGTGACATAGCATTTGGGGCAGCGAGCAACTCTCATGGACAAGTGGCGGTAGCCTTGAATGTAGGAATCAGCTTTTTGAAAGCTACCAAACCAGGGGATCAACTGGTAGCAGAGGCAAAGGAAGAGCATGTTGGGGGACGGACAGCTTTATACGAAATAACTGTGCGCGATGAGAGAACTGGGGAGTTGGTAGCGAAGAGTCAAGATCTGGTATATCGAAAGAATGAGTGGTTTGTGTCGAAAGGGGAATAGGAATAAATGCTTGTATTACCCATAATTTTCGCAGCTAACCGCTTCCATCTGATTCGCTCGGTCGTTGGGCGCTCCCTCGCTAGCGGCTGAAGCTGGGCGTTAGCCCTTCATGACAGCAAGTTGCCTATGAGCACAAAGCTAATTCCTATCGGCATCATTCATTCTCCATATGCAACTAAAGAGGCAACTCCCATACAGGGAAGTTTTTGTCCTGATGGTAGAGGGCAAGTTGAAGTCTTCCCAGAGCATGAGGATGGCCTGAAACATATCGAGACCTTTTCCCATATCATTCTCATCTACCAATTTCATAATGCTGGAGAGACTATGCTGGTGCGGCCGACCTTTCTTGACGACGAGCCGCACGGTGTTTTTGCCTCAAGACATCCCTGTAGGCCGAATGGTCTGGGTCTAACGATTGTAAGACTCCTGAGGCGCTCAAAGAACATACTTGAAGTTGGCGGAATCGATGTTTTAGATGGGACACCCCTGATAGACATCAAACCCTACATCCCCAGATTTGACTGTTTCCCGGAGGCAAACGAGGGATGGGTTACCTCGAAAAGGGAAAGACCAAAACCACTGGGAAGAGAATAGCAAAGAATAATTGATGAGTGTTTTGGCATACCTGGATTTCAATAGAGAAGGTAGGGAGTTCGACGGGTCATAAAATCGGTTACCCCTTCGTTCCATGACTGAAAAATATCTTCCAAAGAGCTTCCCCCCTCAATTTGTAAACGGAGATTTTCAGTTCCAGAAAGAATATCAAACGGTAGTTTTTCTTCTTCATATTCGTAGGGAGGTTTTCTCCATTTAAAAGTTTCAGGGTAAAGGTGAAAGATTGTTCGTATAATCGCCACTCCCGTAAGCACTGGTAAAAAAGCGTTTCGGTCAATCACATGGATTTGGGCGCCTCCACAGAGCTTTCCCTGGTGTTTTTGAAAGGTAGGAATAAAGTAAAGGGGGCGGAACGTTACCCCTGGTAGGTGTTCTTTTTTTAAAGCGTCTACCAATTCATAGGGATCAATATCTGGGCCTCCGAAGATCTCAAAAGGCCGGGTAGTTCCCCTCCCCTCTGAAAGATTAGTTCCCTCAACCAGGGCCATCCCAGGATAAACGACAGCAGTATCAATGGTGGGCATGTTGGGAGATGGCATTACCCAGGGAAGGCCGGTAGCTTCATACCACATCTCTCTTTTCCAACCCTCCATGGGAATAAACGTCAAATCACAATGGATTCCGAATTCCCGATTGAGATAAAGGGCCAATTCCCCCATGGTCATCCCGTGACGGATCGGAAGGGGGTATAATCCTACAAAGGAAGAAAATTCAAGTTCCAAAATTGGTCCTTCGATCTTTTCGCCATTAATCGGATTGGGTCGGTCAAGGATCATACACGATACATTATATTTTTTACACGCCTGTAAACATAGTGCCATTGTCCAGACAAACGTGTAATAGCGTGCTCCCACATCAGGAAGGTCTATGACCAGACAATCTATACCTTCCAACATCTCAGGGAGTGGTTCTCGGGTTTTTCCGTAAAGACTATACGCCGGAAGCCCCGTCTTTTTATCGCGAAATTCTTCCCACTCTACCATGTTGTCCTGCGTTTCTCCCCAAATCCCATGCTGAGGTCCAAAGAGGGCTTTAACGTTCACCCCTTTTGTATTTCGGAACCTATCAACCACATGACGTAAATGAGAATCTACTGACGCTGCATTTACCACTAATCCGACATTTAGACCTTTCACTTGGGAAAAGTTATTTTTTTCGATTACTTCGATTCCGAGAAGAACGGCTGACAAAGCACCTTACCTCCAAGCAGGTAATCTTTTTATGCCTTTGAAGAAAAATACCAAGGCAATTTATGATTCTGTTGATTTAATCGATTTTTGATAGAAGCATAACAGCTATCATCATACACGTTTTTTCAATCGCTCTTTGAAAACATTTTTGGCGAAGACTGGTTTTTCAATTTGTGCTTGTTAAAGGGTGTTTAAACAACGAATCCTACCGGTAATAGGGACAAGCTAAACTGCTGATATTATTAACTATTATTGCAATTGTTTGTCCTCTTGCACAATCGGCATATGGCAAATTTAGACGTATCATTGAAATGCCGGTACCAAATCGGCGTAGCGCTCTCCATGGCGAATGAATCGTTTTACATTGCAGGCAAGGGCAGCGAATATTAATTGTAATCTTGTTCTTTTTCTTTCTCTATGGCGAGACCTTCTGACCCCGTGTGAACGTGTTAATTCTGATACCGTAGCCTCCACACCTGCTCTTGTCGCGCATTCTTTGCGGTATTGTGCATCGCTCATATATTTGTGATGACGAGCTGCACCGGTATACGCTGTTTCATCAACGGTAAATGTCGAAACGTTCTTTCCAATTTTCACCGGACAACGTGCCGATTTGGAGCATGATCTACATAGAGCCGATTCAAAATGAGCAATGAACTTTCCTGTTGTTTCACTTCGTTTTTGCTCTATCGGTGCTTGTTTGTTAGGACATTTGTTTACCCATAATGCATTGGTATGTTCGTCAAAACGTATATCAAAATCGCCGGCATCGAGCGGACGGTCTTTTTGCTCATAAGCTTCAAAGGATTGTGAACGTCCGGCAGAGGGACCTTCGAGGTCGATTCCATTTTCTTTTGATGAGCGAATTGTTTTACCATTGACAAAGCCGGCATCTCCATATTGTTTTTCGGGTTTGAAGTCGTTTTCTATCAACCGATGCTGTATTTCGGGCTGTTGACCTGAATCGGAGGCAGTGGCTTCAAGGACTTCAACATCGGTAATAAACTGGGTTTTATTTTCACAAGAACAGGTCTCGCTGATAAAGGCTTTATCACCGGTAACACTCTGTTTCCCCTTGCGAACATAACGTGCTTGAGGATTATGAGGCGTACAAATTGTATCCGATTCCGGCTTTTCTTTGATAATAATTTCCGGTTCTGCCCCAACGTTATCTTTTACTTCACACTGTTGGGTAAACACTTTGGCCAATAGCTTAAATGTCTCATAATGTTTTACTTGTTTATGATTCTCAAAAGCGTAATGAATTTTATATAAATCTTTTGCCATCGAAGCGACTTTTCTTTGAGCGAGTTCTTTGTCTTTTTCGGTGAGGTCAAAATCCTTTTCAAGGTAATCCTGGGATAATTGCCCTTTTATATTTTCGTATAATCCGGGCTTTTGTTTGCGTAATGATCGCAAGAATTTTTGAATCGTTTCTTTAAATAAGCCATACCGGGATACTATCCGAAGCCAACCATGAATAAAAAACGAATCTGTCCGTTGCTTCTTAACCGAGGTACCGCAGGCTTTGATAAATGCATCGGTGATTTCGATAAACATTTCCCTGCAGGTATTATCCGTTTCTAACCGCTGGAAAAATTTGAAGAGGGTGGTATGATCTATTTGGGCTTCTCCCAAAGCTGTACGGGTAGCTATCATCCAATCGATACGTCTCGGAAACAAAAACTTCACCGCCCGCCAGGTCAATTTTTCCATACCCATAAAAGTTAATAAGGATATCATGGTTCTAATAGAGACGTTGGGCCTGCCCTCATTTTCAGAATACAGATGAGCAAACTTTTCTTCGTCAATAAGGGGCAACACTTTTTCTTTGAAAACAAAACTCCAATCATCATCAGGAAGAGCGCCTGGAAAGTAATTGGTTACCTCAAAAAGAGAAGATTGAGCACTTGTTGTACGAAACATAAGAACCTCTCAAAATAATCAAAAAATTAAACATTATCAATATGTTAATATAAAATAGGCGCTCACCTAAGTCAAGTCTTTTTTTGTTATATTTTTAATATATTCAACTGGTTAAGGCAGTTTTTGATTTGCTTGTGATTAAATCAACAGAATCATAGATGAGGAAGAATATCGTATTAGAAAACTTCCGGTTGGGGAGAAATAAGCTATCTGTAATTGCGACTGACCTCTTCGCCTCTGTCATTCTGTGCGAAGAATCTCTTATACCTGCTCAGAGCAGGCTCCGGGAGCGAGACAATCCGACGAAGTCGTTATGAGGGCAATAGTCCGTGGCAATCTCCTTGGAGAGACATCAGGATTTTCGATTTAGGATTAAGGGCTCTAAACCCTATAACCTATTTTGTTCCGGAGAATCAATCATGAAACGCAAGTTCAGTCTCATCCAGAAACTCAACAGATGGTCATTCTTATCCGTAATGTTTTTGTTTTTGTCCCTACCTTTTCCGATCCTGGCTGCTGAGGAATACCGCTTCGAGCGGATGTGGCCCACTGTACAG
>JAZDOO010000269.1:0-6350 GCA_043798555.1 Pseudomonadota bacterium
GTCAATGTTAAAATTAAATTTTCGGTTTAAGATACTCATAAAAAATAGGTAAGGTTACCAACAGTCTAATAACAGGAGGTAAAAACCATGGAAGAAAAAAGAAGTATGTTTTGTTATCAATGTGAGCAAACTGCCAAGGGAGAGGGGTGCACCAAAGTCGGCGTTTGTGGGAAAGAACCCGAAGTGGCAACCTTGCAGGACCTTCTTATCTACGCACTTAAAGGGTTATCCCTTTATGCTGGGGAAGGCCGCAAGGTAGGAGTAAAAGACAATGAAGTGGATGTTTTTACCTGTGAAGCGTTATTTGCTACGCTTACGAATGTGGATTTTGACCCCGCACGGATTGTGGCGTTAATTAAACAGTGCGTGAAGCTAAGGGAAGACCTCAAAGGGAAGGTAAAGGCTGCTGGTGGAAAGGTGGATTTTCCTGAGGGTCCGACTACCTACAAGCCAGCAGAAACCCTGGAAGGACTTGTTAAGCAAGGCGAGGGGGTGGGGTTAAAGTCTGACCCTACTGTTGACAAAGACATTCTTTCTCTCCAACATATCCTGCTTTTCGGGCTCAAAGGTGTGGCCGCGTATGCAACGCATGCTCAGATTCTCGGGCAAGAAGACGATCAGGTCTATGCCTTTATTCACGAGGGCTTGACCGCATCCTTGAAAAGGGATCTTACTCTTAATGATTGGATAGGGTTAGTTCTCAGGTGTGGAGAAATCAATCTTAGAACCATGGAATTACTGGACGCGGGTAACACCACTGCATACGGTCATCCTGTTCCCACCAAGGTACCATTAGGCGCCAAAAAGGGAAGGGCGATCCTGGTTTCCGGGCACGACCTTAAGGACCTGGAGGAACTGCTCAAACAGACTGAGGGGAAAGGAATTAATGTTTATACCCATGGCGAAATGCTCCCTGCCCATGGCTATCCTGCCCTTAAGAAATATTCGTACCTCTATGGACACTATGGAACGGCGTGGCAGAATCAGGCACGCGAATTTGTGGACTTTCCAGGAGCCATCCTCATGACCACTAATTGTATCCAGAGGCCCAGAGACACATACAAAGATAACCTTTTCACGTGCGGCCCAGTCGGGTGGCCGGGGATACCTCATATATCAGACCGGAACTTTGCTCCGGTGATCGAGAGAGCTTTGGCTTTGCCTGGTTTCTTAGAGGATACCAATGGGAAATCGGTGATGGTGGGCTTCGCCAGGAATACGATTCTCGGTGTGGCTGGTAAAGTGATCGAGGCGGTAAAGGGGAAGGCACTCCGTCACTTCTTCTTAGTGGCTGGCTGTGACGGCGCTAAACCTGGGCGAAATTATTACACCGAATTCGTGGAAAAAGTGCCAAAGGATTGCGTGGTATTAACCCTGGCTTGTGGGAAATTTCGGTTCTTTGATAAAGAGCTTGGTGACATTGGTGGGATTCCCAGGCTTTTGGATGTGGGACAGTGTAACGATGCCTATTCAGCTATTCAGATCGTTGTTGCCCTTGCCAACGCATTTAATGTGGGGGTGAACGAGTTACCGCTTTCCATGATTCTATCCTGGTACGAGCAAAAGGCGGTGGCGATTCTGTTAACCCTTCTTCATCTGGGTATTAAGGGCATTCGGCTTGGACCGAGTCTTCCGGCATTTGTGTCGCCCAATGTCCTGGATACACTGGTAAAAACCTTTGACATTAAACCGATAACAACCCCGGAAGAAGATTTGAAGGCGATATTAGGATGAACGATAGGTAACGGCAACAATAAGTAGCCAAGTTTCTTAAAAATAATCCCTAAATCCAAAATCCTAAATTCTAAGCAATATTAAATCTCTTCGGGTTGTATTCCCCGCCGCTTGCGGCGAGTTCGTCATTCCGGCGGAAGCCGGAATCCAGGGAATCTAATACCCCGCTGCTTGCGGCGGGGTAATTTATTCAAAATATAAAAAACTTCCCTTGATGCGGTTTTGAACCTTTGAATTTAGCGTTTTGAATTTGTTTAGGATTTAGGTATTAGGATTTAGAATGATGTCAACTTATTATGACCTTCACTATAATGAACGGCCATAGTGCCTTTATAATAGAAGATAAGAGAGGTGGTGGATGACGATGAAGTGTCCGGGACAAGATAGTCGCTACTGGACTCAGGAAGCTGTCTTTGAGGTAAGATGCCCTGAATGCGGGCATTTTGAGGAGTTTTTTCAAGATGAGCCTACCCGACGCTGCAAAAATTGCGGGCATAGAATCGTAAACCCGAAGATGGACTTTGGTTGCGCAGCCTATTGCAAATTTGCTGCCCAGTGCCTTGGAGAACTGCCCCCTGAACTTCTTGCGCAAAGAAATGAGTTATTGAAGCACCGGGTGGCGATAGAGATGAAGCAGTTTTTTGGGCGAGACTTCAAGCGGATTGGCCATGCATCGAAGGTGGCCCGACATGCGGAAGAAATTGTCAAACAGGAAAAAGGAGATCCGGCGGTGGTATTGACCGCCGCCTATCTCCACGACATCGGGATTAAGGAGGCAGAACGAAAATACAATAGTAGTGCTGCCCGCTATCAGGAGGAAGAAGGGCCACCGATCGCTCGTTGGATCCTTGGAAAGCTGGGTGCTAACCAAGAGCTAATCGAGGAAGTGTGTGATATCATTGGTCACCACCACCATCCCCGAGTGCAAGAGACTGTCAATTTCAAGGTAGTCTATGATGCCGACCTGATTGTGAACCTGGAGGAAAAACAGAGCGAAGGCCCCATAGAGCAAAAGAAAATGGGAGAGATCATCGAAAAGGTGTTTCTGACCGAAGGCGGGAAAACGCTGGCCAAGGATGTCTTTTTAAACCAGAGCTTAAAATAAGAGGTAAGATAGGAGAACGTCATGAAAGTGAAACGTAAAATTATCGAGATTGACGAAGAGCGCTGTGACGGCTGCGGGCAGTGTGTTCCTGCCTGCGCTGAAGGGGCGATTCAGGTCATTGATGGTAAAGCCAAAGTCGTGTCGGATAAATATTGTGATGGCCTGGGTGCCTGTCTGGGAGAGTGTCCCAACGATGCTCTCAAAATCGTAGAGCGGGAAGCGGAAGATTTCGACGAAAAGGCAGTGGAAGAACATCTAAAAACTTGGGAAGAGACTCCCCCTAAAGAGGCGGAGACCATGGCCTGTGGATGTCCGTCCACTCAGATCAGGAGCTTTGCAGCCTCCACCTCTCACCAGGCAGCTAGCCTTCAAAGCCCCCATACTACTACTGTACCTTCGGCCCTGACTCACTGGCCAATACAGATACGACTGGTGCCCCCAAATGCACCGTTTCTAAAAGGAGCGGATCTTTTAGTGGCTGCAGATTGTACACCAATAGCCTACCCCAATTTCCACAGTGATTTTCTTAAGAGGAAAGTGGTAATGGTGGGGTGCCCAAAATTTGATGATGTGGAGGCCTATATCCAGAAATTTGCAGAAATCTTCAAAATCGCCGGGATCAATAGTGTCACGGTAACGGTGATGGAGGTGCCCTGCTGTCAGGGGCTGCCTGTGATCGTAGAAAAGGGTATGGAGCTTTCGGGCAAGAAAGTTCCCTTCGAAAAGGTGGTGATCAGTGCAAGGGGGGAGATCCTGCAAAGGGAAAAGTATGCGGCGTAAGGAAGGGGAGATAGGAAAACCTTAAAGGAAAGAAGGTAATTATCAATGGAAACGCAAGAGGTTTAAGAGATGACCATTCCTGGTAATCTTCTCACCACGGCTATGGCAGTTATGCCTCATCGCGATGTTGACAGGGCTCTTCAAATGGCATTGTCGCTGGATGTTCCCTTCTGGCCTCAGTTGCCCCTTCTAAGTTATTATGAGGACATGTATGTTCAAGCTGCAGAGCACTTTCCGGGGATACTCTTAGATCTGGAAAACCGAAAAATACATTTTTCTATGGAAATTTTTTTGACCGAACTTGAGGAGGCTTTGGCAAATTTCGATACTTCAGAATACTTTGACATCAGCGATTCGTATTCAGCGGTATACAAGCGGTTTTTGGAACTCGATTTATCAGAACGACCAGCGATACGGGGCCAGCTCGAAGGACCGATTAGCTTTGGGTTTAATGTGTTAGACCAAGATGGTCGGCCCATCTTATTTAACGACACGGTTCGTCCTTTTATGATGGAGTTTATGGCTAAAAGAGTGAATGTTCAGCTCCGGCGCCTCAAGGAACGAAATAGGAATGCATTTATGTATGTAGATGAGCCCGGGCTCCAATTTATTTTTAGTGCGATGACGGGGTATAGCGACCAGGCGGCCCGCATTGATATGGAAGCCTTCTTTTCCATGATTGAACGCCCTCGGGGGATACATTTGTGTGGCAATCCGGACTGGGACTTCTTATTGGCTCTTGATCTTGACATACTTTCTTTGGATGTCTACACTCACGGAGAAGTATTTGCTGCCTATGCCCCCTCTATTCGAAGGTTCTTAGATCGGGGAGGTACACTGGTGTGGGGTATTGTGCCCACCAACGTTGAGCCGTTTCAAAGGGAAAACCTAACCTCCGTGGAAGAGCGGCTCGTCACGATATGGGTCACCCTTGAAAGAGGGGGCATTGACCGCGAATTTCTCCTTTCCCGGAGCATGCTTTCTCCGGCTACGTGTTGCCTTATTAATCCCGACGGTGAAAAAACCGTTGAGGCAGCCTTTAAAATGATTAGGACTCTCTCCACAATACTCCGAGAAAAGTACATACGGTGAATATACAGGGTTTAAAGTGAAGGTTATGTCCGAAGCACTTCCTGTTACATTGCCCATCGAGAGTTTTCATACGATCCTTTACTGCCAGAAATGGGTCGAGTGTATCTCCTTTTACCGTGACATTCTCGGTTTTCCGGTTGTCTTCGCCAATGAAATCTTTGTGGAACTCCAGCCGGTGGCAGGTGCGCTTATTGGCTTAATGGATGCTACCCGAACTAAGCGACCCCGTTCTGGTTTTCATGACACATTTCTTCTTTCTTTTCGAGTGTCAAACGTGCAAATGACTTACGATATTCTACAAAAGAAGTGCCCCGGGGTCTCCGAATTGAAAGACCACCCCTGGGGTGCACGGCTGTTCGAGTTTAAGGATCCAGAGGGAAGGTTGCTCGAATTTTGGTCTCCATCAGGTTAATCACATTGTGAGGTAACGATGAACAGTAATGGAAAAATGTCTGACAAAGAGAAGCTGGTAAGCCAGGTTTTTAGGTTGGTTGATTTAGTGCCATAATGGTAGTAGCATTTTTTGGGTTTGGCCTTATGTATGGTAGAGGGACTCACCTTACCATGGCTGATTACTGGAGATGGTTTGTGGTTCATATCTGGGTGGAAAGCATCTTTGAGTTTTTTGGAATTGCCATCATTTCGCTGCTCCTGGTCGTTATGGGATTGGCATCAGCCAAGGGGGCACTCATGGTTGCGTACTTTACCGCTGCCATTGTTTTCTTAAGCGGAATCCTGGGAACTGCCCATCATTACTTCTGGTATGGTGGGCCTTCCTACTGGCTTGGATTGGGAGCAGTATTTTCCTCTTTGGAACCAATTCCGCTTTTCGGCCTGGTTGTCCGGGGGGGTGATGGAATACCGGTCAATTCGGAAGGAAGGAAAAGAATTTCCTTATAAATGGCCGTTATATTTCCTGGTGGCCTCTTCATTCTGGAATTTCTTAGGGGCAGCGGTTTTTGGATTCCTCATCAATTTACCGATTATCAATTATTACGAACATGGGACGTATTTGACCATGAACCATGGTCATGGAGCGTTATTCGGTGTCTATGGCCTGCTTTCCATTGGCCTCATGCTTTTTTCCTGGAGAGGATTGGTAAAAAAAGAGTATTGGGATGACCGGATGCTTAAAATTTCGTTTTTCGGGTTTAATATCGGGCTTTTGTTCCTCACTCTGGGGACGCTGTTTCCGGTGGGCATTATGCAAACCTGGACCAGTTTCAAAGAAGGGCTCTGGCTGGCCCGGGATGCTTCATTCTTTGAGCGAGGTATTGTTTCCTTTCTCGGCACCATCCGCATCGTTCCCGATCTCACGATCATTCTGATTGGGGTTGTGCCGCTGGCATATTTCCTTTTTAAGACCTATCCGCACCTGAAGGCAACGGAGATCAAGGAAGGAGAGTCAGTATGGGAGCGATTGGGGGTAGAATTGTAAGGGAGCAGGGCTACCCTCGCGACAAAAAAAAGAAGAATTTTATCTTTAAAAAAAACATGGCTTTGGTATAATGTCTCTCTAAACATGCAGATACAGGAGGCTATGTGAGAATATTCTTTCTCCTTATTTTTTCGTTAATATTCATCATCCCCTTTAAAGCAGGAGCAGAGGAAATCATCAACAAGGACGAATCACTTAGCC
>JAZDOO010000317.1:0-6007 GCA_043798555.1 Pseudomonadota bacterium
TTGAAAAGGAAATCAAGAAGGATTTCGGTTTCGAGCCCAATTTTGATACCGCCAAACACCAACTGGAAGAGAATGATAGCTGTGGAAATACCTTTAAGGCCACTGCCAAGCCGGTCTTGATTGGCACTGCGGTCGTGGGTGCCACTACCATGATCTTCTCGTTAATCCTGCTCCTGAAAAAGACCTTAGGGGTTGAACCCGAATCAATTTTGAATCTGCTCAATCCGTACACCCTGTTCGGTTTCTTATGTGGTGGGGCGGTCATTTATTGGTTTACCGGGGCTTCCATGCAGGCGGTAACCACCGGCGCTTATCGGGCGGTTCAATACATCAAGAAAAACATAAAACTTGATGACAAGGCGACGCTGAGCGCTTCCACCGAAAGTTCGAAAGAAGTGGTCAAAATCTGTACGCAATATGCCCAGGCGGGGATGTTTAATATCTTTGTGGCCCTTTTCTGCTTTGCCTTAGCGTTTGCGTTGTTTTCCGCTCCGGCCCTGTCTAATGCTCCGGTATCCTTCTTCATTAGCTACTTAATTGCGATTGCGGTGTTTGGGCTGTTCCAGGCAATTTTTATGGCCAATGCGGGAGGGTGTTTGGACAACGCCAAGAAAGTGGTGGAAGTTGATTTGAGGGAAAAGGGCACCCCGTTGCACGCTGCTTGCGTCATTGGAGATACGGTGGGTGACCCCTTTAAAGATACCTCTTCAGTCGCCCTAAACCCGATTATTAAATTCACCACGCTTTTTGGCCTCCTGGCGATGGAAATTGCTATCGCCCCGGGTATGAAAGAGTATGCGGGCAAGGTGGGGATTATATTTTTTATAATTGCCTTGATCTTTGTTTGGCGGTCATTCTACAGCATGCGTATTCCGAAAGTGTAACGTACGCAAAAAAATGGGATTTAAATGTGGAATAGTTGGCTTGCCCAATGCGGGCAAGTCAACTGTTTTTAATGCCCTCACTGTCGCAAAAGCGGAAGTTGCTCCTTATCCTTTTTCCACCATTCAGCCCCACCAGGGTATCACCTCAGTTCCCGATCCCCGGTTAAAGTACATTGCCCGAGTTATCCAGCCTCATAAAGTAATCTCTGCTACTCTGGAGGTCTGGGATATTGCTGGTTTGGTGAAAGGTGCAAGCAAAGGGGAGGGGTTAGGAAATCAATTCCTTGGCCACATTCGGAATGTAGATGCAATTATCCACGTGGTTCGCTGTTTTGAAGACCAGAATGTGGCTTCTGTGGGAGGAGCAATAGATCCAATCCGGGACATAGAAACAATTAAGACTGAACTTATTCTTGCGGACATGGAGACACTCTCAAAGCAGATTATTAAAACAGGTAAATTGGCCAAAGCGGGCGATCAGTCGGCCCGGGAAGAGTTGGGAGAGTTGAAGACAATCGAGGCTGAGCTTAACCAGGGAATCCCGGCCCGTCGAATCGAAGGGGTCGTGGCGGCAAGTTATTTAAAGAATTTACAACTCCTCAGCTCTAAGCCAGTTCTTTATGTGGCTAATGTATCGGAGAGTGAAATGAAAAGTAGCTCTCCCTATCGGGAAGCAGTTCTGCGGGTGGCAACGGAAGAGGATGCTCCGGTGGTCACCATTTGCGGGAAATTAGAGGCTGAACTTCAGGAGTTAGGAGAAGAGGAAAAACAGGAATTCCTTTCCACTTTTGGATTTGAGCATTCAGGGTTGGAGGAATTAGTAAGAGAGGGATACCGTCTTCTCCACCTTATCACTTTCTATACTGTGGTAAGTAAAGAATTGAGGGCTTGGACGGTGTTGGAAGGAACCAAGGCTCCGGCAGCGGCGGGTAAAATTCATTCTGATATGGAAAGAGGATTTATAAAAGCCGAGGTTATCGGTTACGAAGATTTTATTGCCGCTGGATCAATGCCTAATGCCCGGGAGCAAGGGAAAATTGTCTTAGAAGGAAGGGATTATATAATCAGAGACGGTGACATTATAACGTTTAAATTTAACGTATAGAATGGCTTATTCGATAATAAATAGCCTTAGTGTTACAAAGGAGTGTCAATGCGCTGGCATCAAAGAGAAGTAAATGAGGCCACCGAAAGCCTGGGGTCATCCCTTCAAGGCCTTTCTTCAGAGGAAATCCAAAGGCGGCTTGGGCAATATGGCCCCAATGAATTAAGAGAAAAAAAGAAAAAGACCTTGGTTGTAATGTTTCTTGATCAATTCAAGGACTTCATGATCATGGTCCTCATTGCTGCTGCCATCATATCAGGGTTTATAGGGGAGATGTCAGATACTATAGCCATCGTTGTAATTGTTGCCCTTAATGCAGTTATTGGCTTCATGCAGGAATACAGGGCAGAAAAGGCGATGGCAGCCCTTAAAAAAATGGCTGCACCGTCTGCAACGGTAATAAGAAATGGTATGCCTGCCACAATTGATGCCTCTGATATTGTTCCGGGCGATATTGTCATGCTTGAGGCTGGGAGGATCGTTCCTGCTGATATGAGATTGATTGAGGCTGTTCAATTAAAGGTGGAAGAGGCAGCCCTGACCGGGGAATCCGTGCCCGCAGAAAAGCATATCAAAGCACTGCATGATGAGTTTTTGCCAATTGGCGACAGAAAAAACATGGCATACAAAGGCACATTCGTGACCTATGGACGCGGCAAGGGTCTTATTGTGGCAACCGGCATGGATACAGAGCTTGGCAAGATCGCGACAATGCTGCAGGAAGAAGAGGAGGTCAAGACCCCCCTCCAGAAGAGGCTGGCCAGTTTTGGCCAGAGACTGGCAATTGCCGTCCTGGCCATATGCGCTATTATCTTTATCGTCGGCATGATGAGGGCTGAACCCTTGCTTTTGATGCTTTTGACGGCTATTTCCTTGGCCGTGGCTGCTATACCGGAAGCCCTTCCCGCGGTAGTAACTATCTCCCTGGCCCTGGGTGCCAGAAAGATGGTTAAACAAAATGCCCTGATCAGGAAACTCCCGGCTGTGGAAACCCTCGGTTCGGTAACCTATATCTGTTCGGATAAAACCGGGACGTTAACCTTGAATAAGATGACCGTAGAAGAGATTTATGGGGACGGGAAATTTGCTCGGAGTTCGGAATTTAAGGTTGAGCGATTCATCCCTAAGGAACCGGGTACTGATTTTCCGCCTATTCCAGCTCTATTTACTGCCCTGGCCTTAAGTAATGATGCCCAGGAGGATAGTAACAGCCAGGTCATTGGTGATCCAACAGAAATAGCCCTGTTTAATATCGCCCGAGAAAAGGGCCTTGATAAGAAGGAACTAGAAAAGGTCTTGCCTCGGGTAAGAGAAATTCCTTTTGATGCCGATAGAAAGTGTATGACCACTATTCATCAATGGGTTAGTCCGGGGGAGGGATCAAGGGCAGAATATATCTCCTTTACCAAGGGCGCTGTGGATGTCCTCTTGGAAAATTCTAAAGATATCCTGACTTCAGAAGGTCTCAAGCCTTTGGAGGCAAATAAGATTGCTCAAATAAATGAAAAGATGGCAGCCGATGGATTGAGGGTCTTGTGTATCGCCCTGCGCAGGTGGGAAAGACTGCCGGAGAATGTATCCCCGGAAAATATTGAAACCGGGCTTACCATCTTAGGTCTGGTAGGTCTGATGGATCCACCCAGAGAGGAGGCTAAAGAGGCCATTAGCTTATGCAAGACGGCTGGCATCATACCAGTGATGATTACCGGAGATCATCCCATCACGGCCAGGGCCATAGCCAAAAGGTTGGGCATTATTGAGGATGGTTCAAAAGCGATTCTCACTGGCAGGGAGCTGGAGCGGTTACCCCTGGAGGAATTTGAAAGGAAAGTGGAGCAGATCCGAGTTTATGCCCGGGTGGCCCCTGAACAGAAGTTAAAAATAGTTAAAGCCCTTCAGGATAAAGGGCAATTCATTGCCATGACCGGTGACGGGGTAAATGATGCCCCGGCACTGAAGAGGGCCGATATAGGGATAGCCATGGGCATCACCGGCACCGATGTCTCCAAAGAAGCCGCCCACATGATTCTGCTCGATGACAATTTCGCCACCATTGTTAAGGCGGTCAAAGAAGGAAGGAAGATATTTGACAATATTAGAAAATTCATAAAATATTTATTGACCACCAACTCCGGCGAAATCTGGACACTTTTCCTGGCGCCCCTCGTAGGTCTGCCCATCCCCCTTCTACCCATTCATATCCTCTGGATAAACTTAGTCACCGATGGACTTCCCGCTCTGGCCCTTTCTGTGGAACCGGAAGAAGGAGATGTAATGAAACGCCCCCCAAGGCACCCGAAAGAAAGTATTTTTGCCCATGGGCTTGGCCTTCATGCCATCTGGGTTGGCTTGCTAATGGGCGCAACCGTACTATTTGTCCAAGCCTGGGCCATAAGAACTGGAAACAGCCACTGGCAGACCATGGTTTTTACCGTTCTCTGTCTAACCCAACTGGGCCATGTCCTGGCTATAAGGTCTGAGAAGGAGTCGCTTTTTAGACAGGGATTATTGTCCAACAAAGCTTTGTTGGGAGCTGTTCTTTTAACTTTTGTTCTTCAAATGGCTACCATATATTTACCTTCTTTAAATCCTATATTTAAAACAGAACCGTTGACCTTTTATGAATTGATGCTAACCCTGGTCTTATCAACGCTGGTATTCTGGGCCGTGGAATTAGAAAAGGCCTTCAAAAGGAATATTTCTTAATTTTTATAAAAAACCGGAGGAGTAGTGAAATGGATAATGTTACTTTTGGTATAACCATGCTTGTTTGTGGGATGGGAGGGACAATTTTAACCCTCTGGATCATGAGCCTCATTATGAGTGCGCTCAGAAGAATCTTCCCTTATAAAAAAGAAGATAACCCGAATTGAAAGGAGGTAGAAAACATGTTTGAGGTTATACAAAGTGGATTGTACGGGCTGGTGGTAGGATTTCTTAGCCTCAATTGGCAATCGCTCGTGATGCTGGCAATCGGAGGTCTTCTCCTCTACCTTGGAATCAAAAAAGACTGCGAGCCTTTGCTCCTTGTTCCAATTGGTTTTGGATGTCTTTTAGTTAATATCCCCCTCGCTGATGTCATGGGTAAAGATGGATTTCTCCGGGTCATCTATGATGCCGGGGTGGGTACAGAATTATTCCCCCTCCTTATTTTTGTGGGGATTGGAGCCATGACTGATTTTTCCCCCCTTCTGGCAAACCCGATGACCTTCCTTCTCGGAGCTGCCGGACAGTGCGGAATTTTTTTAACCCTGCTTTTGGCCTTAGCATTAGGCTTTGATAAGCTTGATGCAGTCTCCATCGGGATCATTGGCGCGTGTGATGGCCCGACTGCCATTTATGTTACCTCAAAGTACGCGCCCCACCTTTTAGGTGCAGTATCGGTTGCTGCCTATTCTTATATGTCTTTGGTTCCGGTTATCCAGCCTCCCATCATGAAGCTTCTCACCACTGAAAAAGAACGGAAGATAGTGATGGGGACGGTGAATCAGTCAGTTTCAAAAACCACCAAGATTTTATTTCCTTTGGTAATTACGATCTTGGGGGGTCTTATCGCCCCTAAAGGGTTACCCCTTTTGGGAACAATCATGCTGGGGAATCTCATGAAGGAATCTGGGGTGGTGAGCCGCCTCACCAATGCTTCTCAAAACGAAATCGCAAACGTGGTGACACTCTTCCTTGGGCTTTCAATCGGGGCGACCATGGTGGGAAGTGCCTTTCTCAACCCTACGACCCTCCTTATCTTAGGATTGGGTTTTGTGGCTATTTGTCTGGATACAGTGTGTGGGGTTCTCTTTGGTAAATTTATGTGCGCTCTCAGTGGTGGTAAAGTTAATCCTCTCATCGGAGCGGCGGGAATATCGGCCTTCCCCATGGCAGCCCGGGTGGTGCAACGGGAAGGACAAAAGTATAATAAAAAAAGTTACCTGCTCATGCATGCGATGGGTGCTAATGCGGGTGGACAGGTTGGTTCGGTGATTGCAGCAGCAGTGATGCTTTCGGTGTTAAGTGGCATGGG
>JAZDOO010000341.1:0-18394 GCA_043798555.1 Pseudomonadota bacterium
CAGGAATCCGGGTATTAGGCCCAATAAATTGCAGAATAGAATAAAAATAAACAAGCTTCCGATCAAGGGGAGGTATTTTTCCGCATGGTGACCAATTATGTCTTTAATGATGTTTGTGGCCACCTGGATTATTAACTCAAAGAGGTTTTGGAATGAAACTTTTTCCTTGGGAACAGTGGGGTTGGGGGAATTTTTTATCGAAACAAAAACCCGAAGGGAAACGATAAAGAGGATTGCGGCAATAAATATGGTGGTAAAAACGAGTTGCCTTTCTGGGCTCTCGGCAATAAATGGGAGTAAAGAAAACCAGATAAATCCGTGTTCCATAGCGCCTTCAGTGTATTAAATTAAATGACAACTCATTCATTATTAGAAGGCGGTGTTTAACATTGTTGACGGGTGTTGTCAAGGGCTTTTTACTCTTTAAACATCATTCTGAATTTTTTTACCATAAAAATTCCTATATTAATTCCGGCAGCGATTCCCCCGACAAAAAAGATGGTTGTTAGCCAAGGAAAAGTGTGGAAATAATTATCCAGCCAATACCCCACCAAAAATCCACCTATTATGGAGGCGGTAACATCAAAGGCTAGGGCGAAAAAAATTCCAAATTGTTTTAAATATTGTTGCGCGATTTTAAAATTAAAAGAAGGGGGGTTATTAATTCGAGTACCGGCAAGGAAAGATACTCTCTAAAAACATGGCAATAAAAATTGCGGAAAAACCAATTATAAAGGCAATAATATTTACTAGGTCGCGAGTTATTAGTAAATAGAGCGTGCCAAATAAAATAAAAATTTTGATAACGTAGCTTATAATAATCGGGGTTTTGTTTGGCTTTGTTTGTTGGAAAATATTTTCTGCAATCCGGCTTAGTACTTTTAAATTTATAAGCGAAAGACAACCACCAACAACAATTCCCAAGGATATCTTTGCTGATTTATAAAACAAACTTGCTGCGATTAATAATAGTAAAACAATGACCGTCTTTTTTTGAATAGAATTTAGTCTTTTTTTTGATTCAACAAGAACGGGCTTTTCAATCATTAATTTCCATGGGCATAACAATGCAAGTATATTCCTCACCATTAAATGGGGTTAGGATCACCGGGCTTTCATTGTCTCTTAGTTTTATAATCACTTTTTCGCTTTTAATGGCATTGAGCACATCAATTAGATACCCGGCATTAAATCCCAACCCAATTTCTTCTCCTTGGTGTTCAATGGGAATTGTTTCTCTTCCCTCTCCCAAAATAGGATTAGAAGCACAGATGTTCATAGTGCCTTTTGATATATCTAAACGTATTGCTTTCGACTTTTCCTCGGCAACAATGGAAATCCTTTTTAGCGCACCTAAAAATTCGAGACGGTTAATCACGATTTCTTGTTTAATGTCTTCCGGAATTGCTTGAGAAAAGTTGGGAAACTCCTCATCTATCGTTCGGATGGCGATAGCCACATCCCTTCTTTTAAAAAATCCGCTGTTTTCTTTACATAAAAAATAAATGGTTTTGGTCTCCGGGTCTTCATCAACCACTTTCTTTAATTCGATCAGCCCTCGTTTAGGGAAAATCACCCCTTTTTTTAACTGTTCTATCTCTAAAAAACCTTGTTCGTTAACTGTCTTTATGTCTTTCTCCACCATAGATAATCGGTGGCCGTCCGTTGCCACTGCTCTCAAAATTTCTTTTTCGTTTCTGGTCTGTTTTTCAAAAAAAACACCGTTAAGGTGGTGTTTGGTCTCGTCGTTCGACGAAGCATAGAGTGTTTTTTCAATCAATTCCCTAATGACAGCTCTGTCAATTTCCTGAAAGTTCTCGCTATCGAGAAAATTTATCTCCGGAAATTCATCCGGTTCTAAGCCGACAAGGTTGAACAAAATGTCATCGGTTGAGATTTTTACCCGATTATTATCTTGCCTCTCCAGACAAATTGTTTTTTCCGGCAACTCTCTTACTATTTCATAAATTTTCTTTGCATCAATTACTATACTGCCCTTCTGAATGACTTCCGCGGGACATGTTTCCTTAATACTCACCTCTAAATTAGTAGCAAAAATTTCAATATGATCATCTTCTGCTCTTATTAAAAGGTGGGAAAGAATAGGCCGGATCTCTTTCCGGTCAACAATAGTTTGCACTCTTTGTAGACCCCTAACTATCTCTTTGTATTGAATTAGAAATTTCATTGTTATTATTAACCCAAAAAAATTGTTGGTTGTTGTGAAACCAGTTTAAATCATTTTAAAAAAAATAAACAGCTTAATGGTTCGTTATTATATAACCATTGTTCAGTAAATTTATATAGCACGCCAACCAATTAATTTAAATATCTTTTTATCTTAAACCCCAAATGGTTAAAATATATGCCTCTGGATGTGGATGTTTATTAGAATCCCGATAGAAAACAGGGAAATGGCAAGCGATGAGCCCCCATAACTAAAGAGGGGGAGCGTAATGCCCACCGTTGGGAGCAAACCAAGCACCATCCCCAGGTTTATTAAAAATTGCCAAAAAAATAAAGCGGTTATACCATAACCAAGAATCATACCAAAACTATTTCTCGCATTTGAGGCAATACTTAAAAAACGAACAAACAATAAACAATAAAGAAAAAGCAAAACCATCGCCCCCAAAAAACCCCATTCTTCACAAAACACCGAGAAAACAAAATCCGTATATTTTTCAGGGACAAAATCGAGTTGCGTTTGAGTTCCTTTTAAAAAACCTTTTCCAAACAATTTTCCGGACCCTATTGCTATTTTAGATTGAATAACTTGATACCCCTTCCCCAAGGGGTCCACGTGGGGATTTAAAAAGCCAACAACCCTTTCTTTTTGGTAGTCTTTTAATAAGTTCCAAGAAAAAGGTAATACCCCAAGGGAGAAAAAAAACAAAAACAAGAGAAGGCTCAACCGAACTTTAACCAGAAGCGCTATAGAAAAAAATAGCACCAATAACATTAACGCGGTTCCCAGGTCGGGCTGGAGGAAAATGAGAAGAAATGGAATTAAAACAAAAACAAAAGGAATAAACAACGAAATTAAACCATATCCCTTTGGATAACTTTTTCGATGGAACCATTTAGCTAAAACCAAGAGCAACGAAACTTTTACTATTTCTGAAGGCTGAACATTAAAACCCCAGAGACGAATCCAGCGTTGAGACCCAGAGACCGCCCTGCCTTGAAACAGAACCAAAATAAGCAAAAAAAGGGAAGTGGCATAAAATATATAGCCGTACCGTTCAAGATAAGCGGGCTTAATAAAGGCCCCTAAAAATAATAAAAAAATGCCTATTAATAGCCAGCAAATCTGCTTTTTATATAAACTGCTGGCGATATCCCCCGAAGACCCGGCACTATAAATATTTAAAACTCCAAGGGTTGCGATTAATAAGGAAATAGAAAACAAGACCCAGTCAAAGCGAGTCAATGATCGTCTGTCTATAAGAAAGGAGCTGGGTAAGCCATTCATAAAACCACACAAAAACATTTAGGGGCTTTTGTTTAAATAAAAGTTAATTATTTCTCGTGCAATTGGACCGGCTGTGGCAGAACCACCCCCCCCATGTTCCACCAACACCACCACCGAAATCCTGGGGCTTTCAAACGGAGCATAGGCAACAAACCAAGCATGGTCTCTTAAATGAAAGGGCGCCCCCGTTTTTTTACAAAACGGCAAGCTAACCACTTGTGCTGTTCCGGTTTTTCCCGCCAACTCCACCCCGCCAATCCGGGCAATTTTTCCTGTACCACAAGGACTTTGAATGACTCTCCGAAGCGACTCGGCAACTACGCCGACAGAGCGAGAAGAAACCGGAACCCGAGAAACATACTCAGGGTGGAATTTTTTTAAAACAACCCCGTTGCTGTTTTCAATTTTTTTAACTAGCCGGGGAATGACCACCTTTCCTTTGGTTGCGATCGAACTAACCAACCTTAATATTTGGAGGGGGGTGGCCGACACAAAACTTTGTCCTATCGCCGCGGACAATGTTTCGCCTTCTTGCCATGGAACCTTGAACCTCTTTAGTTTCCAGCCCCTTGTCGGAACCAATCCCGACTTTTCGTCTTTCAAAACCAACCCGGTTACGCTTCCCAAACCGAACAATTTTGCATAATATGCCAAAGAATCAATCCCAACCAATTGGCCAACGCGATAAAAGTAGGTGTCACAAGACTGTTCTATGGCTTGATACAAATTTACCCCCCCGTGCCCACCCTCTTTCCAACACCGATAGGCGCGGTTTCCAAACCAATAGGAACCATTACAGAAAATTGTTGTTTCGGGAGTAATTTTACCCTCCTCAAGGCCAGCGATAGCGGTGACAATTTTAAAAATAGATCCGGGCGGGTAGAGTCCCTGAACGCCCCGGTTGATGAGTGGATGAAAAGGGTCGTTTCTAAGCGCACACCAATTTTTAAGACTAATTCCCCGAGAAAACAAATTTGGATCAAAAGAAGGGTGACTAACGAAAGCCAAAATCTCACCGCTATTAGGATCCATGGCGATTGCGGTCCCCACATTTTCACCCAAAACCGTATCGGTGAAATCTTGGAGTTTGGAATCGATGGTTAAATAGAGATTTTTCCCCGGAAGAGGATTAACCGAACTCAAAACCTTTTTCTTTCTTCCCACCGCATCAACTTCGAACTGTAACCAACCAGAGCGACCTTTCAGCTCGCCCCCAAAAGCCTTTTCTATACCAGACTTCCCGATAATGTCGCCGGGATTATACCCAGCATATTCTGGTAGTCTTAATTCAAACTCATTAACTTTTCCCAGGTAACCAATAACATGAGCCAACCCTTTTCCCAACGGGTAAGTGCGCTTAGGAAAAACCTCGATTACTACATTCGGAAGGTCAAGTTTGAAAAATTCGACAAGACTCAGCTCCCTACGGCTTACATCCATCTTTATTTTTATAGGTCTGAACCGAGGCAATTGCTTTGATTCATTCATTTTACGATTAATCTCTTCCGGACCAATCTGTAAAATTTGGCTTAACAAAGGAAGGATTTTTTGTGAGCACCCAATTCCTTGATGTAAAAGAGAGATATCAAATGATGGGGTGTTGTTCGCCAGCATGGTACCGTTTCGATCATAAACTATGCCCCGGGGGGCTATAATTTCCTGAATTTTTATCCGATTATTTTCGGAAAGGTCATAGTAGTAGTCTCCTTTTAAAATCTGGAGGTCCCAGATTCGAAAAAATATTATGAGAAAACCGATAAAGATGAAGTAATAAACAATAGCCAATCTTTGAGAAAGCGTCTGGGTAATTTCTTTATCAAAATCCATACAATTAGAAATTTTTAGCGATACGCTCTATCTTGGACAGACCGGGAAATATAAGAAACCAAAGGAACAAAGAAAAGAACCCCTGAACACCACAAGTCTTTAGAAGGGTAACCATGCCCACAAACTTTTCCCCCACAAGACCATAACCCAAAGAGATCAAAAAGCCTTCTATCAAGAAAAAAAGTAATATCACTACGCTGAGAAGAAAGTTGTTTTCCAAAAAAAAGTTCTTTTTTAAAATCCGAACAAGAAAAAACATGAACACCCGTACAAAAATATAAAGTCCCAGGATGCCCCCAGAAAGTATGTCCATTACGTAACCAATCCCCAAAACATAGAGTCCTCCCCAAACAGGTTGACGAGAAAGGCCGACATAGATAGTAAGGGGAATGGTTAGATCGGGCTTAAATGGGGAGACAAGGTGGTTTAAAAGAAAGTTGGTTTGAAGAAAAATACAAAAAAAACCAAAGCCGATAGAAAGAAGTGTCACCATACAACCCGACCTTGCTGGTCAAGAACAATAAAAACCTCTTCTAACTTCCCAAAATCAACCATTGGTTTAATAACAATATCTTTAAATGGAGAAGAAGTCTTTTTGACCGACACAACTTTGCCAACAACCGTTCCCTTGGGAAAAACCCCTTCCAACCCTGAAGTCACTACCAGGTCGCCGGAGCGAATATCATCTGATGATAGAACATACTTCATTCTACAACAAGAATCTCCCATCCCCTCCACAACCCCCCGAGAACGAGTTCGCTGAACTATCGTATCTAAGGCAAAATTTTGATCAACCAAGAGGATAACCATGGAGAAGGAATTGGTCACCTTAAGGATTCTTCCCACCACGCCGCGGGGGCTTATCGCCGCCATATTCTTTTTGATTCCATCCTTTTTTCCTTTATCAATAAACATTGATTTAAAATAGAGAGAAGCATCAACGCCAACAATCTCGGCAGCCAAGAGCTTAAGGGGAGAGTCCCTTTTAAAATCCAACTGTTCCCGCAACCGCCCGGCGCTTAAAGCGGATTCTCGAAGAGCGGCGTTTTCTTGCCACAACCGCTCGTTTTCTTTAGCCAACATTCTATTCTTTTCTTCCACGCCAAGAAGGCATACATATCTTTTCCAGAGCTGGACAGGAAATGCGAACGCCGCATTAAGAGCCTCTTGGCATTGAGCGGTGAAAAAAAACACTTTTTTCTCAAAAAAGGCAAGACGTGAAGGGTGTCGCAGGTTGTAGAGGAGAAAAAAGAAAGAGAAGATTAAAAGAGCAAGGAGGGGAAAGAGGAGCCGGAGCCTTGCGGAAAAGGTTGCCATGGCGTAAAAAGTTTTTACCAAGCATTTTTGTGGTTATTAGTCTGGGAGCACAATGTTCTTGAGCAGATCTAATTCATCGAGGGCTCTGCCCGAACCAAGCACTACACAAGTAAGAGGATCTTCAGGAATAATAAAGGGCAAGCCGGTCTCTTCTCTCAAAAGCACGTCGAGATTTTTTAGTAATGCCCCACCCCCAACAAGAACTATTCCTTTGTCAACTATATCGGCCGCCAACTCTGGAGGGATACGCTCTAAGGCGGCCCTGACAACATCCACGATGCTTTTTATGGGATCCCTTAGAGCAGTCATTATTTCTTCCGAAGTAATTTCTAATGTTTTTGGAACCCCCAACACCAAATCGCGTCCCTTGACGTCAGCAGTTCTTATTGTTTCTTCGGGATAGGCGGTTCCAATGGTTATTTTTATCATCTCCGCGGTTCGCTCTCCGATTAAAAGATTGTGCTTTCGTTTTATATAATTCACGATCGCTTCATCCATTTTATCTCCGGCAACACGAATTGATTGACTGTAAACAATGCCGGAAAGAGAAATAACCGCCACTTCCGTGGTTCCGCCGCCAATATCCACAACCATATTTCCCCACGCTTCACTCACCGGAAGGCCGGCGCCAATGGCCGAGGCCATAGGTTCTTCTATCAAATATATCTCCCGGGCACCAGCCTGAATAGCTGTTTCCCTTACCGCACGCTTTTCAACGGGTGTAATTCCCGATGGAACGCTAATAATTATTCGCGGCCTCACCAAAGTTTTTCGGTTGTGTGCCCGGGCAATAAAATATCGAATCATAGCCTCGGTAACTTCAAAATCGGAGATCACACCATCTTTCATAGGACGAACGGCGATGATGTTTCCCGGGGTACGGCCCAACATTTTTTTGGCCTCGTTGCCTACCGCAAGAATTTTCTTGCCCCCCCGCCCATCTTTTTGAATGGCAACAACGGACGGTTCATTGGCTACTATGCCCTTACCCTTCACGTATACCAGGGTGTTGGCGGTACCAAGGTCTATTGCGAGATCGTTAGAAAATAAGCCAATAATGGAATCTACAAACTTCATTTTTTGTAATAAAAGAACGAGAATAACAACTGCAGGACAAACATTCCTTCAAACGCGAAAGACCATATCATAACCTTCAAAGACTATTTATTATCAGACCAGCTTATTTTTTTCAAGCAAATAAAAGAAATCTTGTAAAATGTTTATTGTGAAAGTAATATGAGGCGTTGTTAAGGGGAAAACAACATAAGAATTTTAGATACCAGGAAAGGAATGGCCCATGCTCAGTATTTTAAGAAAAAAGGCCCGCTCGATTTTTATCTATGTAATATTTGTTATCATCATTATTGTGTTCATTTTCTTTTTTGGATGGGGAGACATTCGCGAAAAGCAGGAAAATTGGTTTATAAAAATAAACGGCCGCTCAGTTTCTCATAACACCTACTTGAAATATTATAATCAGCTCGTCAGCCTTTACCAAAGAATGTATAAAGATAATTTTAGTAATGAATTAGTGGAGAAGCTGGGGATTAAACAAAAGGCCACTGATAATCTCCTGGAAAACCTCATCTTGCTTGATTTGGCGGAAAAGGCAAAAATGATTACCCCGGAGACGGAGACAAAAAAAGCCATAAGAGAGGCACCAGTTTTCCAAAGCGACGGCGAGTTTGATTTTAAAAAATATAACCAGCTATTAAGATTAAACCGCATTAGCCCGAAGGATTTTGAAAATGAACAGAGGCAAGAAGCGACCGCATCCTTAATGAGGGATTTTGTTTTGAATGGGGTAAAGTGTTCAAAAACAGAATTATGGGAGCAATTTAAAAGAGAAAACGAAAAAATAAATCTGGAATATATAGAGATTGCCCCGGAGGCAATTGAGGTTGGAGAAAAAAGTGGGGATGAAGAAATTAGAAAGTATTATGATGATAATAAAGAAGCATTTCGTATGCCCGACAAGGTTAAGATTGACTACATAGAATTTTCACCCAAATATTTTGAAAAAGAGGCTGAAGTATCTCAAAAAGAAATAGATGGCTACTATAGAGATTTTTCTGAAGAATTTTGGGAACCCAAAAAAGTTCATGCCCGACACATACTAATCAAAGCGAATCCAAGTGCCACTGCGGCAGAAAAAGAAAACGCCAAAAAACGGGTGGAAGAGATTCTTTCCATGATCAAGGGCGGCAAGCCATTTGAGGAAATGGCCAAACAACATTCGGAAGACCCGGCCTCAGCCCTGGAGGGAGGAGATCTCGGATTTTTTCCTCAGGGCCAAATGGTAAAGCCCTTTGAAGAAGAAGCCTTTAGGCTCAACCCCGGAGAAGTGAGCAACATTGTAGAGACAGAAGTTGGTTTCCATATTATTAAAGTGGACGAGATCAAGGCGGAGGGGGCAAGGCCCTTAGAAGAGGTGGCAGAAAAAATTAAAAAAGAACTGACCGACGAGAAGACCAGGGAATTATGCAAAAAGGAAGCCCATCGAGCATACAGAGCCTTGCTTAAAAATAAGAACACAAAGAAGTATGCGGACGAAAATGGACTGCACGTTATTGAAACGGATTATTTTTCAAAGGAGAAGACCCCACCCCCCCTTGGACTTTCCGACGAACTCCGGGAAGAGCTTTTTTCATCAAACCCCGAGGAAATCGTATACCCTTATTTTTTAATTGATAGCTATTACGTAATAAAACTCTTGGATAAACAAAAAAGCCAACTCCCCCTCCTCGAAGAGGCCAAGGAAAAAATAGTATCAATTTTAAAAAAACAGAAGCAAATCGAGTTAGCCAAAAGGAAAGGCGATGAGTTACTTAAGAAGCTCAAGGATGGTAATTCGTTAGAAGAAACAGCAAAACAAGAAAAATTAGCCATTAAGGAAACAGGGCTTTTCACCCGGGTGAGGGGCAACATTCCGCAGATCGGCACTTCATTCGAGATGGCAGTAGCAGCCTTTAGCCTTTCCCCGGACAAAGCCTATCCGGATAAAGTTTTTGAGGTAAACGAAAAGGCTTGTTTGATAAGCCTGAAGTCGAAAGAAGAAGCAAGCCAAGAAGAATTTAAAAACAAAAATAAAGAATTAGAAAAAAGATACGTTGTAAAAAAAAGTGAACAATATTTTCAAGATTGGCTAAAAAATGCGCGTCTCCACTCAGCCATAGTTTTCAATTCGCGATTCACCCCTTAACCATGTTGGTTGAGCAAGCTCAGGCACCGCACTTCCTGATTTTGTAAAATGAATTATGACTAATGTTGTAAAAAATAATGATCAAATTGAAAAAAGGAATACTGATAGTTTTTGAGGGGATTGATGGAGCAGGAAAAACTACTCAGACGAGATTACTCTGCGAGAGATTAAAAGACGCTGATTTTGAGGTAGTGTTATCTAAGGAACCCACTGATGGAGAATGGGGACAAAAAGTAAAAAAACTGCTTGAGCAAGGACGCAATCGAGTATCGCCTCAAGAAGAACTGGAATGGTTTATAAAAGATCGTCAAGAACACGTTGCCAACATCATTGCCCCCGGATTAGAGCAGAAGAAGATCGTTATCCTGGATCGCTATTACCTTTCCACGGTTGCCTATCAGGGCTCCTTGGGGATTGATCCGGAGGAAATAGAAAGAAAAAACTTCGCGTTTGCTCCTCAACCCGACATCCTTTTTCTGATCGAAATACCTCCGCAAGTAGGAATTCAAAGAATAAAGAAAAACAGAAACAACAAGGTTGATTTCTTTGAAAGAGAGCACTACCTTTCAAAAGTTAATAAAATTTTTGTTAGTTTTGACAAGCCCTTTATTCATCGCCTCCCAGGAAATGAAGCCATCCCAAAAATTGCAAACCAAATCTGGGATATCACCACGAGGCACCTCAGAGAGCGGGATTTAATAGAAAGGTGAACGAAAATGATCGAGAAACAATATCTTGTTGATGCGATTACTGTTAATGAGTCGTGGCGGATCTTTAAAATCTTAGCCGAATTTGTTGATGGCTTTGAGAAACTATCGGAAATATACCCCTGTGTTTCCATCTTTGGCTCGGCCCGCGTTCTTCCCGGGGACGAAACCTATGAAAAGACCGTGGTTATCGCTAAAAAGTTGGCTCAACATGGATTCCACATCATCACTGGCGGCGGCCCCGGAATCATGGAGGCTGGTAATAAGGGGGCTAAAGAAGGCGGCGCCAGATCAATTGGATTGAATATTGTTTTGCCGTTAGAGCAACAGAGCAATGCTTATGTAGATACCAAGCTGGAATTTCAATACTTTTTTGTACGAAAGGTGATGTTTATCAAATATGCTCAGGCCTACGTGGGTATGCCGGGTGGTTTTGGGACCCTGGATGAGATTTTTGAAGCCATCACCCTCATTCAAACCAAGCGCATAAAGCCTTTTCCAGTGATTTTAGTGGGATCAGATTATTGGAAATCCCTATGGGATTGGGTACGAAGCACCCTCTTGGGACGAAGATTAATTTCTCCCGAAGACATTGATTTAGTCAGCATCGTGGATGATCCGGATGAAGCGGTAAGGATCATTAAGCGCACGGTTATCGTTTAGCAACCATTCTTCCTCACGTCAACCCGAAACGTTCGCCGTATTTGGGAAGAACCACCTGCCATCCTAAGCTATCCTGAATTTTTTTTGCCAAGGACGCTGATGCCTCAGGCTCCCCGTGCACAATAAAGGTTTTTAAGGGAGGGCGATTAAATCCCATTAACCACGCAAGCGTCTCGTGGTAATCGGCATGGGCTGAGAATCCGGAGATGCTCTCAACTTTTGCCCGAACGGGGATTTTCCGGCCATGAATTTTTACCGCAGGTGCTTCATCGAGGATGGCCCTCCCGCGCGTACCCTCACCCTGGTATCCAATAAAGAGTACGGTGTCTTGGGGGCGGGGAAGCCGGTGCTCTAAATGATGAAGGATGCGGCCACCCTCTACCATACCGCTGGCGGAGATAATGATAGTCCGAGAAAGTTTTTCGTTAATTGCTTTTGATTGTTCGCGATCTTTACAAAACCTAAGCTGCCTGGGGCGTAAAATCTGTTTTCCACTGAGCGCCAACACTCTCGCTTTTAAATTATAATCTCTTATTCTTTCTTCAAACACCGTGGTTGCTTCTATGGCCATGGGGGAATCCACATACACCGGGAGAGAAGGAATTTTTTCTTGCTCTTCCAATTCTCTAAGGCTGAAAAGCAATTCCTGGGTACGGCCTACGGCAAAGGAAGGAATAACCAGGACGCCGCCTCTTTCTACGCTTTCGTTAATAACCCGCGCTAATGCCTCTTCCGGGGGTTTATTATCATGGAGACGATTTCCATAGGTTGATTCCAGAATTAAGTAATCCACCTCAAATACCTGGACCGGTTCCCGCAAAATGGGCCGGTCTGGCCTCCCAAGATCACCGCTAAATAAAATTCTCCTCGTTTGTTTTCTTAAAGTGCTTTTTATATCTACCAAGGAGGAGCCCAGGATATGCCCCGCATCCTTAAATTTAATTCTCATGTTTTCGGTAAGAAACAAATCTTCCCCATAATGAAGCGGTTCAAAACAGGACAATGCCTTCCCCGCATCTTCTACTGTATACAAAGGAAGCGCCGGGTGATGTTTAGAAAAACCTTTCTTGTTTGCCCAATAAGCATCTTCTTCCTGCAGATGGGCGCTATCTTTTAACATAATTTCACAAAGGTCATGGGTGGCATAGGTACAATGAATTTTCCCCGCAAAACCCTCTTTGCTCAACTTCGGCAAATAGCCCGAATGGTCAATATGAGCATGGGTCAGCAGTACCCGATCAATTTCTGCGGGAGAAACGGGAAAAGGGTCCCAATTCTTAAGCCGATTCTGTTTCAGGCCCTGAAACAGCCCGCAATCAACAAGCAATTTTTTGCCATCGGCCTCAAAAAGAAACCGAGAACCAGTTACGGTCCCCGTAGCTCCCAAAAAAGTCAATTGGTGCATTTTTCTCCCCAGGAGGTAGTGTTATTATTCGCCCCGGACTCTATCTGGATTTGTTTAAAAATTCAAATGTTATTTCAGGGTTTATTCTAAGATCATCGTTTCTCCGTGCTTGAGAACAAGGAACTCCTCCGGAGAAACCCCGCTTTCTTTACGCGCCTTCTTAAGTCGCCTCGGGGGCTCATCAAGGGGCTCATCGGTAAGGATAAAGGTACCCCAGTGGATGCCAACGGACTTTTGGGAGCGTACATCCAGGTGAACCCGGAGCGCTTCTTCAGGATTCATGTGGTGGTGGTGCATAAACCATCTTGGCTCGTAGGCGCCGATGGGGATTGCCGTCAAGTCAAAAGGCCCTAATTTTTGACCAATTTCTTTAAACTGAGGCGCATAGCCAGAATCCCCGACAAAGAAGAAGCGAAAACTGTTTGACTGGATGACCCACCCTGCCCACAAGGTTTTGTTTCGGGAAAACAGACTTCTTTTGCTCCAGTGCTGAACCGGAACTGCAATAATTGTTAAGCCGCTTTCTTCACGTTGATCCCACCAATCCAGCTCAAAGACCCGACTGATGCCACGATGTTTAAACCAGGGCTTAAGGCCCAAGGGCACGAAGAAGGTTGTATTTTGGCCCCCATCGCGCTGATAAAGCTTTACAATGGTTTCTTTGTCCAAAGCGTCATAATGGTCATGGGAGATAATGACCATGTCAATGGGCGGCAAGTACTCGAGGGCTAATCCGGGAGGTGCTACTCGCCTAGGGCCTGCCCATTGAACCGGGGAAGCACGCCGGGAAAAGTGCGGATCGGTAAGAATGTTTTTCCCTTCCAGTTGCAGCAACAACGTGGCATGGCCAATCCAGGTGACAGTGTTTTTCTCCCGGTTGGATTTTAGGAATGCAGGATCATTATTGGCCAGGGAGAAATGATAGGTTTCAGAGTCTGGAAGCTCCTTCCATAAGCGACTTAAGCGCCATTTTAGAAAATCAAGAAAATTAAGTTTAGCCGTCCTATAAACATTTCTGAAGCCATCTTTGGTGTGGTGGGGGTTATGGGGATGAGACTGTTGTGCGGCAAGTCTCGGGGGAAAGAAAGAAGCAAGGCTCGCCATAAAAAGTGCGCACAACCTAATCCTTAGCGAAACACGAAACATTTATCGCCCCTTTCAAGATGACGCTTTTCAGGAACCTGCGACAGACGTTGACGATCGTCACAAATTTTGCTAATAATAACAACAAAATAACGCAGATCCGCCCATGATTATGTGAATGAGCTTGCTCGGATAATTTCCTAACAATATCAAAATAAGTTAAAAAACGTAACTCTTGAATTAATGTAACATGACCAAGACAATCCGGCAGACAATTGTGGAATTGTTGAAAGAGGAGGCGTTGTCCACCCGTGATTTAGCAGAAATCCTGGACATCAGAGAAAAAGAAACCTTCAACCATCTGGAGCACATTGCCCGGTCCGTTAGCCCGAAAAATCGCTTAATGATCAAACCAGCGCAATGCAAAAAGTGCGGCTTTCTGTTTAAGAAAAGGAGCCGGGTTACCCCTCCCTCACGATGCCCTCAGTGTAAGAGTGAATTAATCGAACGACCACGGTTTTCCATTGTTTGATGGTAGTGCCATTGCAAGCAGCGTAATTGCGGTTAAGAGCCCATGAGAAAGAAAAAAGTAATTGTTGCCATGAGCGGAGGGGTTGACAGCAGTTTAGCAGCCGCCCTGATCAAATCTCAGGGATATGATGTTATTGGGGTGACCTTGCGTTTACTTTCAGCCAACGAGGATGCTTTAAATAGAAAAGCCCTTAAGGGAATCGAAGATGCGGAAAAAGTGGCTCGAATATTGGATATTCCCCATCAGGTATTTGACGCCCGTGAAGAATTTGAACAAAAAGTAGTCCAACCCTTCTCCCAAGAGTACTTTTCCGGTCGGACTCCCAACCCCTGTATTTATTGTAATCGAAACATTAAGTTTGGGGCCCTTTTGGCTCACGCCCGAAAAATGGGGGCAGAGCATGTGGCTACAGGTCATTATGCCCGGGTGATGTACGATGAGGAAAAAGGACGCTTCCTTTTAAAAAAGGGAAAGGATGCCCGCAAAGACCAGTCATATTTCCTGTTCTCATTAAGCCAGGATCAGTTAAGGTCGGTGATATTTCCCCTGGGAGAGCTCACAAAAACAGAGGTTAAGGAAAGGGCAAAAGAAGGTGGTCTCGGGGTGTTTGAGAGAAAGGAGAGCCAGGAGATATGCTTTATTCCGGATAATGACTACAAAAAATTTATAAAAAACCGTTTCCCCGAAGCAGGTGGAAACGGGCCTATTGTTGCTACTGACGGTGCACTTTTAGGAAGACACCACGGCATTTTTTCATTTACCATTGGACAACGAAAGGGGCTCAATATCGCTAAGGGGCACCCCCTTTATGTGGTATCTTTGGACAAGGATACTAACACGGTATTCGTGGGAAGAAAAGAAGAGACCGGTCGAAAGGAATTGACCGCCTCCAGGGTTAACTGGATTGCCACAGAATCGCTTCGAGAACCCTTGACGATAAAGGCACGGATCCGATATCGAAACCCGGAAAACCCCGCCCGGGTCCTACCTTTGTCAAAGGAAACCGTGAGGGTAGAATTTTTTGGGCTCCAGGTGGCGATCACCCCGGGACAGGCAGTTGTTTTTTATGATGAAGATAGTGTCGTAGGTGGCGGTTGGATTGACTGAAAAAAAAGGGCCGGGTATCACTAAAACACCCGGCCCAAAGAAAGGAGGAGATGGAAAATTTAATTAAATAGACAGCAAAATATAAATTTAGTTCTCAATAAATAAGAATCAAAAAAAATTCCAAAAACTTCTATCGGTTCTATTGACTCAGGAGCCGGAGGATTTCATTCGGGAATTTATTTCCAGCCTTTCCAAGGACAACTTTATTACCCCCTTAGCCTTTTCCTTCGTATCCAGACAACGCTTAAAAAACGCCTTCACATATTCTTCTCTTCCGAGACCGCAAATGGGAACTATGGCGGCGACAACCCTTTCGTAATGCACGGGATGAAGGCCCTCAAGCCGAGGTACATTTGCTTCAAACCAATCCCACATCGCGGGCACCGCACAGGGGTTTGCAGCCAGGTGGGTTATGGGGACAAACTTGTTCCGGTCCGGCACTTTTTCTAAGCTGTAGTGCTGAGCTTTTTTGATTAACGAGGACTCCCGGAAGCATCCCAGGGCGGCCAATAGATTCATTCTTTCATGCTCGCTTTCAGATGCCTCAAGCCTTTTTTCAAGCCACCGAAACGTTTCTTCATTGCCATACCACGCACCCACTTGCACTACGCTCTTCATAATATCCGGATGGACTTTTCCCCCTCGCATGAAAGAGGAGAAGGTGTCCCGGGCAAAGGTAGCCACCTCTTTCGAACCATATAAAACCGAATGGAAGAGAAGTTGATCTCGCAACATGGAGAGCGAGTAGTTTTCTGCAGGACGAGGTTCGTAACCGATCTTTGCGAGAACCCTTTCAAAGAATGATTTTCCGAAAGCGGCGATGGTCTCTTTCGTGGATCCTTCCATGATCAAGTAAGCATGAAACAAATTCCCGGCAATACTGGCAAGGGGGAGGTAAGCGTCTTCATTGGCATAGTGGGAAAGAAAGGCGAGGTAGTCATCTATGGAGACTTCCCCGCACCCTACGAGCGCATAAAGGTCATTTTGAAGGCCCCATCTGTCCATTGAAGGGAGCTCTTTTTTGGCTATGCGATTCCCCAGCTCCTGAAGCACGGGTTTTTCTTTGTAGGCAACCCGGTAAAACCCGGTTTGACCGTAATTTACTTTATAGGCAACCGCATCACTTCCGATATGAATGCCCGTACTTTTATTTTCGAGAAGGATGGTTATTTCTTTTGAAACATCATCGGGATAGAAAATTTTTGTGGTAATGGGAATTAACCACTGCTGGCCTGATTCATGGGGCAGGTAAGAAAACCGCTTCTGGGTAAAGCGCAAGGTTTCCCCGTCTCTTTTTACTTCAACAATGGGAAATCCCGGCTGTTCCACCCAGCTTTTCATCAGCGAGGTTAATGGTTTTTCAGAGACCTCTTCAATTGCTTCCCAGAGGTTATGGCTGGAAGCAGACCCGTATTCGTGTTTCTTCAAATAATGTCTGAGCCCTTCTTTAAATGCACCATCTCCGACATATCCCTTAACTTGTCGCAGGACACTTCCCCCCTTGTTATATATGATGGGAGCAGTGCTCACGTTAATGATCACGTGAGCCCCTCCGGGAATCTCCATGGGGAACGTTTCCAGCAAACCGTCTCGCCTTAAGGCAGGATCAGTTTGAGTGTGAAGAAACTGATCCCATACTTCCCATTCGGGATGGTAGTAGTGGACCACTTCATAACCAAAGAAGGTGGCAAAGCTCTCATTAAGCCAGAGGTATTTCCAATCCGAAGGAGTTACTAAATTTCCAAACCATTGATGAATGACTTCGTGAGCAATGACTTCACAGATTCTTTCCTCCCCTTCCCGGGAGGTTATGTGGGGGTAATGTAAGAGCAAATTTTCCCGGAAGGTGATTGCCCCCCAATTCTCCATTGCTCCGGCGGCAAAATCGGGAACCGCAATGAGATCAAGCTTGGGAAGGGGGTAGGGTATTCCACAGTAGTTTTCACAAAACCGGAGAGATTTCCCGGCAAACGCAAGCCCAAAGGGAGCGTACCTGGTCATGCCGGTCATGGCGGCAATGCGCACCACCACGTTTCCCGCCGCTTGAATAAATTCAAACTCCCCAACGCTGAAAAAAAGCAAGTAGGTAGACATTTTGGGGGTCCGCTGGAACCGGATCAGTTTTTTTTCATCCCCCAAGGACTTCTCCTCTATAACTGGTCCGTTAGATATGGCCACTAATTGCTCATCAATTACCATTTCCACGTCAAACGTTGCTTTCTTGAGGGGATGGTCAAAGCAGGGAAAGGCTCTCCGGGCATCGCTCTCTTCAAACTGGGTCAGGGCAAGCCACTTTTCTTTTCCTTCGGAAAGGTAGGTGCTTCGATAAAAGCCAGCCAACTTATTGTTTATTTTTCCCAGATAGGCAATACTGAGGGTAATTTTCCCAACCATTTCCCTGGGGAGGGAAATGGTGAGCTCTTCTTTCGGAGGATTCACCCGAAACGGGCACTCCACACATACACCATCAACCTCCACAGTAGCGGTCCAAAATGCCAATTCCAAAGCATTTAAGGTTATTTCTTTTACGGGCGCAAGCGCTTCCACCAAAATTTCCGTGCTTCCCGAAAAAGTGAAATTTTTTAAGTCCGGCTCTATGTGAAGTCGGTAGTTTAGTGGATTGAGATTATGCATGATTCCCTAACATTGACTTCGAGGAGGGCAAGTGTTCACACGATACAAACCCGCAGGATTTATCACAATCTTTTTTGGGAAAGTATCGGGAGATGTTGATCTGATCAAGACAAAGATTAGCCTTGAGTGTCATAGGGAGTACATCTTAAGTTGAGGAAATGGAGTTGTCAAGGAAGAGAACACTTCTGCGCTTAGCAGGCACTTCAGCTAATGCCCTACATATCCAAACGCGGACAGTGCTGTGTCTCAATCCACGCTCTAAAAAATTTCTAATGCATAAATAAATTTTTGATTTACACACCAAAATATTCTTATTTATTTCTAATTATAGAATTTATATCTTAAATACTTAAAAATAGTAAAAATCTTTTTTTATCTTTTTTTCTTTTAACTATTTTTATTTTATTATTGACAAATAATCTGTTTTATATTATTAAGTTCC
>JAZDOO010000347.1:0-3945 GCA_043798555.1 Pseudomonadota bacterium
CTCCGTGATTACCTAAAAGAACATTCGAGCCAGGTCACTAAGTTAAACATGAAGATCGCCTATCAGCAGCCGTGTTCCAGTCGTTACACCCCCTGGATGGATAAAACCCTGGACGAGTTATTTGCGTTAATGGGTGTAGAGAGAATACATCGAAAATACGATCGCCTCCATGCCCTCTGCTGTGGCTGTCCGGTCTCACCTCACCTGGGTCATGAAAAAGGAGAGTTATTTAAAGCCATGAACATCCAGGATGCTAAAGACCATGGAGCCCAGGCGATGGTATTCATGTGTCCCTTTTGTGCCCTTCAGATGAGGGAGGAAGTTAAGGAGGCTGGGTTGGAACCAATTTTTCTCACTAATCTGGCTCGAATGGCCTTGGGGGAGAAACTATCCTTCCAGGCAGCAGGTCTGGGAGACGATCGTGAACCGATTGTCACTGCGGTAAAGATCGTAAAGGGCTTAATCTGAACTTTTGGCCACGACAGTTTATGAGTATTGCCCTTTAAGTTATTCCTGCGGAGGCAGAAATCCATGTATTATTCTGGATTCCCTCTTTCGTGGAAATGACAGGAATAGAATAGATTACCACGTTGTCCGCCAAGGCGAACTCCTGGCAATGACAAACAACAATGCAAAATTTTCAATGAAAAATGAGCATTTTAAAATGATAATTTTACCTTACCAATTTTAACGAAAGGGGAGGTGCCGCATGAAAATAAAAGGTGTAATGCCCGTCCTCGTCCCCGAGGAGGAGTGCCGGCGACGGGAAGAGGGGATATATCAGGATGCTGGACTAAGGTCAGATACAAAGATTGAATTTATTAGGATACCGAAAGGTCCGGGATATTTGTCTTACTATACTGAGTGCCTTGATTCTGATTACAATGTCTTTCTGGAAGCCTCAAAGGCGGAAAAGGAAGGATATGATGCAGTCCAGCCTGACTGTGTCTTTGATCCTGCTGCGAAGGCACTGAAGGAGGTACTCAACATCCCCGTGGTTGCTCCGCTCGAATGTTCACTCCATATGGCTTCTTTGCTTGGCAGAGAATGTTCCATATTAATTAATGAAGAGGAAATGATAAAGTTTGTTGAAGATAAGGTGAGAGAATACGGCTTTGAACACAAGGTGGCATCAGTACGGGTAACCGGTATTACCTTTGAAGAATTGGGCTTCATTACTGGTAAAAGGGATAAGGAAGCTATAGACAGAAAGCTAATCACCGTAGGTAAAAAAGCCATTGAGGAAGATGGGGCGGACGTAATCATCTATGCCTGAACTGCATGTTTTGGGGTCGGTGACCTCTTAATGAAAGACTACGGGGTTCCAATTCTGGAGCCGGGTGCTATCGCCGCCAAGATGGCCGAGATGCTTGTGGACTTAGGACTGAAACAGAGCAAGAGGGCTTATCCTACACCCACTAAGGATGTGATGCCCAAGTAAAAGGAGGACGCATATGCCCTACGCAGAGGTTAATGCTGCAAAACTGTGGTATGATGTTCAGGGAGAAGGAGCGCCCCTCTTTTGTATCGGGGGAATGGGCCTGGTTTCCAACCAATACGATTTTACCACTCCGATTCTATCAAAAAGCTGCAAAGTAATAAACTATGACATTAGAGGTGTTGGAAAGTCTGCTCCACCTCCCCTCTTAAATTACCGGGACTATTCCGAACAGGCAGAGGATGTAAGAGCCATTATGGATACCATCGGAATTAAGAAAGCTCACATCTGGGCCGGAGCATGCAGCCACATTGGGGTCAAATTTGCAGCACGGTACCCTGACAGAACTGCCAGCCTTATCTTTTTCCCCTGGTTTAGACCAATACCGGCAGTGGTGCACATATTTGATGCCGGAGTCGAACTTTGCGGAGGGTTCGGGAAAATTGACTACTGGGCCACCATTATTGCATCCGCCTTTACTGATCCAAACTTTCGCAAACTCATGCTGGAGTGGGAAGTACCCATGTTAGTCAAAAACCTTTCCTGCGAAGCATTTAAAATCCATTGGGGTTCTATGAAACATTGTGATTTAACCAATGAAATACCTAACATTAAGGTACCTACCCTCATGTTAATGGGTACCGAAGGGGTTGCAGGAAACAAAACTACCCAATCGGAAATTAAATTTGTGGAATATAATATCCCGGGAGCCGAAAAAGTATTTATCGAAGGCTCTGGTGGTACCTACTATATGATAGACAACCCTGAAAAGACCTGTGCAGCGATCCTTGATTGGATTAAGAAACACCCCTTGACATGATGTCATCACCGCCGGCAAGTAATGACTTCAGGTTTTTGATTAGAAGTCGTTTGAAGAGAGCAAAATTCAAAACACGAAATTCTAAATCCGAAACAATATCGAATTTCAAAATTCAAATGTTCAAACGGGCTTTGAAATTTGGTCATTAGAAAATTCGGATTTGTTTAGGATTTGGACATTCGAATTTCGGGTTTAGTTCTCTTTGACGTACTTCTCAAATGGCCACGCTGCAATGCCGCCATCCATAAATGCAACGTTCTTAAACCCCTTAGCCTCCAGGATCCGCTGAGCTTCATACCCCCGCATGCTGGCCGCGCAGAAAGTAATGATCTCTTTTTCCCGGGAAAGGCTCTTATACTCCTCTCGAAGCTTACCAAGAGGGAGCAATATAATATTCGGTTTATCAATGCGCACCATCTCATATTCTTCGGCACTGCGCACATCCAAGAAAATAAAATCTTCTCCCCGGTCAAGTTTTTCCTTAACCACTAACGGCGATACAGATTTAGCCAATCCTTTTAATTTGTTATCCATAATATTGGCAGCAGTGATGATATTGTCCATGGCCAGGGAAAAGGGAGGCGCATAAGCTAAGTCCAATTTGGCAACCTGTTCCACAGTCGCTCCAAAACTAAGGGCTGATACCGCAATATCTATTCGCTTGGCTACATCCCCAGGACCAATAATCTGCGCTCCCAGAAGCTTGCCCGTTTTTTTATCTGCCACCAGCTTAGTGATAATGGATTTGCTTCCCGGGTAGAAATGAGGACGGTCTGGGCTGGGACAGATTACCGTTTCTACATCAAAACCTTCTGCTCGCGCTTCTCCTTCTGTAAGTCCGGTTCTGGCAATATTCAGGTCAATCACTTTACAAATCCCGGTTCCCAAAACTCCGGGAAACGGAGACCCTCCCCCGGTAATATGGTCGGCAATGACCCGGCCATGTTTATTAGCCGTAGATCCCATGGGCGTATATACTTTTTTCCCGGTTATGCGGTGAGTGTTTTCCACACAGTCCCCTCCAGCATAAATATCAGGGTCACTGGTCTGGAGATATTCATTAACCTGGATGGCTCCAGTCTTACCAAGAGCAAGCCCTGCTTTTTTTGCCAGCTCCACATTAGGTCTCACCCCGATCGCTAACAGCACTACATCAGCCTCTAACTCATGTTTATCTGTAATCACCTTCTTCACTTCCCCATTTGCATCACCTTCAAACCTCAAAACCTTCTCTAAGGTATGAATATGGATACCACTGCCTTCAAGGTAACGACCAATGAAAAGACCAAAGTCCTGGTCAATAATTTTCGGGAGAACCCAGCCCAGCATCTCTACCACAGTAACCTCAATTCCCCGGCGATCAAAAGCATCAATCATTTCTATTCCAATCAAACCACCCCCAACAATCACCGCCTTTTTTACGTTTCGTTCGGTAATGTGACTTTTTATTGCTAATGCATCCTCCACTGTCCATAAGTTATAAATATGTTTAAGATTGACCCCCTCAATAGGAGGAACTACCTGACTACCGCCCACTGACAGAATCAACGTATCGTAAGGGAATTCTTTCCGCACTCCGGTTTCAGTATGAACAGTTTTTACAATCTTATTTTTTCTATCAATCTCTTCGGCTAAAGTCTTAGTATGGACAGTGAATCCTTTAACCCTATTAAAGTAAACACTGTCC
>JAZDOO010000371.1:0-5249 GCA_043798555.1 Pseudomonadota bacterium
TCTTCCTAATAAAAGAGCGCCCGGCCTTAAGATTAGCCCAAAATTGACGAGTACCAATTCCTGAAGGTGCGACCACCCCCAACCCGGTTACTGCTATTTTCTTCATGAGTTTTCAAACCTTTTCACTATGAGTGAAGAGTGAATCCCTGAAAAACCACTGCTAGTCTTCAAAATGGTATTTACTTTCTGATAGCGACAATGGTTAGGGATATAGTCCAAATCGCAGGAAGGATCTTTTTTCTCCTGGTTTATCGTGGGAGGAAGAACATTCTTCTCAAAGATCATTGCGCAGATTACCAGTTCAATGGCATTGGCTGCTGCTAAAGGATGACCGATCATTGATTTCAGTGAACTGATGGGGATAGTATACGCATAATCGTTGAAGACCATTTTGTAAGCATTGGTCTCAAAGATATCATTCATTCGGGTGGATGAACCATGCGCATTGATGTAATCAATCTCATTAGGAGTAAGCGAGGCATCTTTTAATGCTAAAGTAAGGCAATGAGCCATTGCGGTTCCATCAGCCGGGAGGTCAGTCATATGAAAGGCATTGCAACTGGTACCGAATCCCGCAACTTCACAATAAATATTAGCCCCACGTCGGAGTGCATGATGGAGTTCTTCTAAAATCAAAATTCCTGCTCCTTCGGATAACACAAACCCATCCCGATCATTGTCAAAGGGCCGGCTGGCTGCTTCAGGGTTATCATTACGAAAAGAAAGCACATTGATCACGTCAAAGGCCCCAAAGGTGATAGGGGTGATCGGAGCCTCAGCAGCGCCGGTAACCATGATATCTTGCTTACCATCCTGAATAGCCTCAAAAGCATATCCCACTGAATCAGTACCGGCAGTACATCCAGTGGATAAAGTATTACAGATCCCTTTTAGGCCATATCTACTGGAGATTTCGATGGAAGGAGTATTAAACATGGCGGCATCATACAAATCTGGCCTTACCATAGAGGGATCAATGGGATGCTTGCCATTGCTGGTGACAAAAGAAAACTCTTCCTCCATATACTTGGTGCCGCAGATGGCATTAGCAAGGGACACACCGATACGTTCTGAATCTTCCGCCGAAAAATCCAGGCCGCTATCTCTTATGGCCATATCTGCAGCTACCACCCCAAACTGCACATACCGATCCATCCGTACTGCCTCATCGTGACTTAGGCCATAGGTAAAAGGGTCGAAGTTGCTCGCCTCGGCAGCGATTTTCGATTTGAAGATGGAAACATCAAAATCATGTACCCTTTTAACTGCAGACTTTCCTGCAATCATTGCCTGGAAGGCCTCATCCTTGCCAATACCGTTAGGAGAGATCACGCCTAATCCAGTGACAACTACACGCTTTTTGGACATAGGTTACGCACCCTCCTCTATTCTCGTCACTTTAAAAATAATATTACCGTTATCAGGGCAGGTAACCGTATCAATACTATTGGGATTCTCCATAAAGAAAAAAGTAGCCCCAAAATTAAGCGCAAAAAGCGCCGGGAAGGCAGTATGGTAAGCAGCACCACAAAACTCAGGAATGGTTCTTAAGCCCTGCGCTTCAAAGGTATCCCCCACCTTATATCCATAGAAGCAGTGTCCCTTAGCTTTAACCACCTCAAGAAGCATTTTCTTAGGATTTGGGCCTTGATAGGTGGGATCCTTGGGAATAACCTCTGCCGTTCCTCCTTTGTCCAGAACTTCGGCGTTAAACTCTAATTTTCCTCCATCCGGACAGGTAACCGATAAGGAACGCTGGTTATCCCGAAAAGGAAACCGGGCACCAAAACTAAGGGCGTAGATAACCGGAAAGAGCACATGGGCAAGACCTAAGCAGAAATGCTTCGGAGGATGGGTAAAATCTTCTAAAATAATTTCGTCTCCGGCCTTATAGCCGTGATAACAATCGCCGTATACATCTTGTACGGTAAGTTTTAACTGTGAAAAGGGTGAGTCAATCATATCAAAGTCCTCTTAAATCCATAGATAGAATTTAGTTCGGTTCTGGTTAGACGAATTTAAGTAATAAACTTCTCAGCTTCCGCCAACAATCTTTCTTTGCGGAAGAAGGTATTATTTTTTTCCACCTGATGCACCATCTCAACTAATTCTTCATTGAGTGGTGCCTTAAGGTTATGCTTCCTTGCCAAATTGACAAATTCGCCGTTTATGTAATCAATCTCTGAAGGTCGGCCCCTCTTAATGCTTTGCAATATTGATCCGTAGAGCGGTTCTTTACTCAGGCTACTCATAATTCCAGAAAATATTTTGGCGGCCTCATCCATCGGCATTGCGGCTAACCCGGTAAGACGCTCTAAGGGGAAGTCAGGTAAGGAAGCTAACGCCACCCCTGACTGCTTAACAATGTCTAACCCTTCTTTCCAGATGGCGATACTAATACGGCTTATTGTTAAATCACGAAAAGCCTCCTGCATGCTCGTTCCCAAGATCGCTGGTATGCAGTTATTGGCATTAAGAAAGATTTTCAAATACTTCATCCCTCCGATATTATCACTAATGAGCGTAGGAAAAATAGTATTGAGAACATCACGGAGTTCATTCACTGCACTATCGTTGGAACAAAAAAATTTTCCGATCACCCAGTTGCCTTCAAAATTATGAACCACCTCTGCAGGCTCAAGGTGGGTGGCACCAAACATTACGATACTGGAAACAATATGTTCCCTGGGGAGGTACTTGGCGACAATGTAGTCTGCTTGAATACCATTTTGGGTTGTTAATACGCAGGAGTCCTTTAGGAAGGCCTCATTCGCCCTAAGCGCTTGCTCCAAGTCCTGGGTCTTAACCGCTAAGATTGCCAGGTCTGGCTTTTCTCGTAAGCGTTCAGAGGCATTAATCGTTACCGTAACGTCCCCCCTTACTCCGGAGATATGCAAACCTTGTTTTTCGATAGCCTCAACCGCATGAGGCCGGCCAATTAAAGAGGCGGTTTCGCCGTTACGTTTTAAATACCCGGCAACCAGGCTGCCAATAGCACCTGCACCGATTACGGCAATGTTCATTTTACTTGGGGAATCCATACTTCTTATAATCGAATCCGGTATGTTCTAAAAGCCGCACCATCATGCTGTAAAACGGTGTTGGCACTTCTGAAAAAAAGGCGCGTATTACATCGTGCTCTTCCACGAGTTTTGAATCCCTCAGGAGAGTGTTTTCTTCTGCTTTTTTGCTGACAGCAAGTTGAGCTACCCCCCGATGGAAAACCGGCATTTTAGAGATCATCAACTCAAATTTGCCTTTAGTGGTTTTTTCCCAATCCATACACTCAATTTCCTTGGAGGAGTACCGTTGCTTAGGTATCCTTCCGAAAGATAAATTTTGGTTTCAGTAATCCAATAAAAATAGGCAGCAAGATGAGGGCTGCCATCATGTTGATAAGTAACAGAGAACCTAATGCAGCGCCTAATTTAGCCTGGAGTTTAATACTGGAAAAAAGCCAGGAGAGCACACCAGTGCTGATCACCATGCCGGTGAAAAATACTGCCTTTCCGGAGGTTACCAAGGCTCTCTGAATTGCTCGGAACACATCAGGATTGCCCAACCCTCTGAGGCTTTCCTCACGAATCCGGGCGGCGATATAAATGCTATAGTCAATCCCTAATCCGATCCCCATCGCTGCTACCGGGAGTGTTTCCACGGTCAAACTCACTCCGGAAAGACCAAAGATCCCGAAGGTGAGGATGATGCTGAACGTCAGGGGGATAAAGAGAAATACCCCCCCCGTGAGGGATCGCAAGGCAACGGAAATTCGTAGGAGCACTAAGAGGAAAACGAGAATGATATTTTGGGTAACAGACTGTTCAATAATATCGTTAACTGCGGCCGTAGTTCCAATAAGGCCACCAGCCAGCTTTAAATCCGCAACCGGGCTTTTATGCTCTCTTTGTATCCAACTCTGAGTGGCGGCAATAGTTTTTTTGATGGTTTCCCCTCGATGATCTTTCAAGTCAAACTTGATGTTGGCATACTTATAGTCAGGACTCAAGACCGGGTCAAAGTCCCCGGGGAAGCCGGAAGTGGAGTAAAGGTACAGGTATTCGGCAATGGTTCCGTTATTGTCAGGAATGATAAAATGGGCGGGATTATTTTCGTTCATCACACAATTGAGCCCCTTGATGTAATCAGCTAACGAGACCGCATTGCCTATTTCCGGGATCTGAGACCTGAGAAAACTCTGGAGCGAGTCCATCTCTTTGAGAATGGTACTGTCAACTAAAGCTTCCTCTTCTTTCCCTTCCACAAAAATATAATAAGGATTTGCTCCAGTAAATTTTTCATTGATAAGTTTTTCCGCCACATTATAGGGAGAATGAGGGTAGAGGATAGCGGACCCTTCTTCATTGTCCCCCACCACGATTTGCGTTATTCCCTTTATCCCCAAAGCGGTAAGGCCAATAAAGAGAAGTAAAATGACCGTTCGCCAGAGGGGATGCTTTCCCATCCACGCAATCCGGTTTAGCAACTTATCTACAACATTAGTCCGCGCCTCTCGCTCCGCCTCCAGTTTCACAGGCACGGGGATATAGGCAAGAATAGCCGGGATAAAGGTAACCACGGTCAAATAGAGGCTGAAAACCCCAGCTCCCGCTGCAATGGCTAAGGTTTTAATCATGGTTAAAGGAACGATCAGTAACGAAAGAAAGCCCAGACCATCGGTAAATAAAGAGGCCCGAACCGGATTTGAAAGAGCGGCTAAGGTCTGTTCCGCCGCCTTTTCCCGGTCAGTAGGATTGACTCTTATTTCTTCATAGTACCGTTTGATAAACTGGATGGAATGGCTGATTCCGATCGCCAAGATGAGAAAGGGAACCAGGGTAGTCGTGGGGTCTAAATGATAGCCGGAGAGCGTTAAAACCCCTAATCCCCAGGTCACCCCCATCAATGCCCCTAAAAAGGGAAGGATAATCCCCCTCTTCGAACGAAAGGCAAGGAAAAGAAGGATAGCCATGATCATCAGGGTTCCCAGGAAAACGCTGAGTAATTTCGGAAGGTAGTAGTCAAGCCACCCTTCTAAGATTGGCCTGCCAGCTAAGTAGAAATTCGTTTGATCATCTTTCTCTTTCGCGACTATATCGTTTAATGCTTTGAAGATCTCTCTTGACGGCACCTCGGGATTGTAGTCTAAGATAATTTGGGTGGCAGAAAAATCTTTGGCCACAATCGGTCCGTAAACAAGGTTATTTCTCACTATGGATTTTTTCAAAAATTCCATTCCCTCAGATGCCTTA
>JAZDOO010000397.1:0-3234 GCA_043798555.1 Pseudomonadota bacterium
CGTTTTCAACTCGTTAGTCAAACAATTACGGCGCAAGATCAACCATATCTGCGGCCCTGGCAGGCCGTCACGTACGGCTACCACACGCTTGGCAGCAAAGTCTGCAACCATGGTACCCTTGCTCCCCTCTTTGATGATACGCCGAGTCCATTCCTGATTGGGCAAATTACTGGCTATCTCTTCTACCTTTTGAGGGCGTGGTTCTCCCTTTTCCACTTGTTTTTTGGTAGGTTTTGGCCCCTTTCCACACCATTGGGGCACAAAGGTGCCAGGGGGACTCAGCCACGCTCTGGTATCATGGGGTACTTCGGCAAAGTAGCTGATCCCAATTCCATGCACCTTATCCAAAAAGGCAGTGTTGTTCCCGGCCATGTAAAATGAGCCAAAATCGGCCAATAAAATTGAGCCACCTTATTGGGATGGGGAGGGGCGCAAGTAGTGCAAATCGGAGTGGAGCGTAGCGAAACGGAGATTTGCACTACTTGCGCCGCGAAAAACGGAGATAATTCCTTAAAATGTATTTAATCTGTTTTATTTACTAGCAAACAGAAGGAATTTCTTTATAATACCCTCATTAAACATCAACTAATGAGGGTAACGGATGAAAAGGTGGAGCATGATACATAAAATTAAAGCGCTGTATGATGAAGGCCATGGCTGTTCTATAAGACAGATAGCGAAAGAGCTGTCAATTTCGCGGAACACAGTGAGCAAGTATGTGAAAATGCAAGAGAAACAGATAAACGAGCATGTTAATAATTCGGAGAGAGAAAAAACGCTTGACAAACATAAGGCTTACATTGTCAGCCTCTTGCAGAAATATCCGAAGCTGAGTTCTGTTAAGATAAAGCGGAAATTACAGGCTAAAGGGCTCGATGGTGGCTCTGTTTCCGAGAGAACCTTCAGGCGGTACGTCAATCAGTTGAAAGAATGCATAGCGGTCAAGCAGGAGCGTTACTATGAGCCTGTTATCGACATGGCGCCGGGGGTGCAGTGTCAGGTAGACCTGGGCGAGCTCAGAGACGTTCTGATAGGCGGAAAATCAACGACCGTATACTTTACCGTGTTTGTCCTGTCTTACTCTCGCCTGATGTACGTATCGGCGTCTGATAAGCCAATTAATACAAAGGCTTTTATCCAGATGCACAATGAGGCCTTATCTTACTTTGACGGCTGCGTTGAAGAGTGCGTATATGATCAGACCAAATTGGTGGCCATAAAAGAAGAATTCAGGGAAGTATGGTTTAATGAAGACTTTTACCGCTATGCATCAGTGGCCGGCTTTGATATACGGGTATGCGAAGGATATGATCCGGAGAGCAAGGGTAAGGTCGAGTCTGGCGTAAAATATATTAAAAATAATTTCTTTTATGGAGAAGAATTTGCCTCTTTAGATGAGCTGAAAAAGAGACTGCTGAACTGGATAACAGACATGGCTAACCTCAGAATACATGGAACCACACAACAAAGACCGTCCGAGGTATATGAAACCACAGAACGTCAGGCGATGAAACCATACCTGCGTCCGGCCTTCATTATCCCTGATGATTCAGGCGCGGCCAGAGGAGTAGATAAGACTTCTCTGATATCATACAAATCCAATAAATATTCTGTTCCGATGAAATACCAGTCATCTACAGTAAGGGTAAAGGAGGAAGGGGCGAAGCTGGTTATCCGGGACAGCGAGTCATCAGAAGTTATCGCCACCCACGACCTGAGCCAGAGAAAAGGTGAAATCATCAAGAATAACAATCACTACCGAGACTACCAGAAACTGACATCGGACAGAGAACAAGAGATCTCTGAAATTATCGGCGACGAATTGTCCGAGACGCTCTGTAGAATTATCAAAGCGACTTCCCCTAAGATCTATAAGGATCAACTGGCAGGGCTTATTCAGGTTTTAAGGAAGCACCAGCCTCCCGATGGTGAGGAAAACTTTAAGGAAAACTTTAAGGAAAACATTGAGGAAAACCTCAAGGAAGCTCTCTCGCATCTGAAAGAAAGACCCCGGTTAACCGTAACTTTTATCAGAGAATATCTGACTGCCTTTTATAGCGCTAAACATGGTCAGCATAATAAACACGGCCAGGAGCTGGAGGAGACGACCGGCAGCAGGCAAGCGACAGCAGCCACATGGCCGTCAAAAGCAGATCCACTGGCAGTTTATGGATGCCTGTTAACACAAAATGGGTGGGAGGGGTGATTATGGCCAGTTTCGAGGCAGTGAAAAACAAGTACAAATCGCTGCGCTTTAACTCAATCGCCTCTTCACTGGACACCCTGGTGAAACAGGCCGAGGGAAATGACATCTCATACCTGCAGTTTGCTGAAATACTGGCTGACCACGAACTCGGAATAAGAGACGAAAACAGAATCACCCTGAATATGAAACGAGCCGCCTTCCCTATGATTAAGCAACTGCAAGAATTTGACTTCTCCTTCCAGACAACCATTACCAAGAGGCAGATCACCTCTCTTTTGGATTTCACATTTATTGATAACCGGCAGAACATCGTATTTATTGGACCTCCTGGAGTCGGCAAAACCCACCTGGCCCTGGCCATCGGGCATCAGGCTATCGAAGCCGGATACAAAGTGCTCTTCTCCACTGCCCTGGCCTTAGTCGAATCAATAGACCTGGCTGAATTAAGAGGTGAGTTGAAAAAGAAAATCAACTCCATCCAAAAATTTGATGTGATCATTATCGATGAATTAGGCTACTTGCCACTGAGTAAAAAAAGTGCCTTTAACTTCTTCCAGTTGATTAACTCACTCTATGAACTCAGGTCCATTATCCTCACTACCAACAAGGACTTTACAAATTGGGGCGACTTCTTTATCAACGAAAATGTAGCGGTTCCTATTGTGGACCGCATTATCCATCGTTCACATATTTTCATGATCGGAGGGGAAAGCTATCGACTAAAACAAAAACTACTACTGAATAAAATTTGATCAGTTTCCCTTGAAGGGTGGCTCAATTTTATTGGCCGAAAATGGCTCAATTCTATTGGCCATTGACATGAGACTCCCAAGACGACACTTTGGCGGGCACTAAAGCGATGGGGCTTTACGCACGGAGAAGGACGAAGAAGAGATAGCTTGAAAGAGCAAAGTCGTGTCATTCTGGCCCGTCGCGATTACCTTCGGGCCAAGCGCGCCAATAGGAACTCTGACGAGACTTTGAAACGGCCAGAGGTATACTTGGACGAAACCTATATCAATAAGAAT
>JAZDOO010000382.1:0-2951 GCA_043798555.1 Pseudomonadota bacterium
CCCACGAATGAAATTGAAAAACTTGTTGCCACGGTAAGGTCTGATGGGTACGGTATGTTTCGTAGTGGTACGAAAGAACCAACATTATGAAATTTTCACCTTCTGATATTAGGCTGCGCTCCGGGAGTATCTAATCTGCTAGCTCATCAAGTACACGCGCGTGTCCTACAAAACTAATTCCCTGTCCAGAAAAAGCACCGATCATTATGCTTTCTACGACCGGTAAATCATGGCGCTACTATTATTATCTGAACATCCATCACGTTTGTTCCGGTTGGTCCGGTAATAAAGAGTTCGCCAAGGTTTTTGAAGAAATTATAAGAGTCATTGGTTGTCAAATATTCCTCGGGGTTAAGTCCTTTAGCTTCTGCTTTAGTTACTGTCTCGCCATCCACAATGGCACCGGCTGCATCGGTCGGGCCATCGGTTCCATCAGTTCCTGCGGAAAGGAGTGTAATTCCAGGAATGTCTCTTATCGCCAGAGCAAAGGATAAGGCAAGTTCCATATTCCTACCTCCCAGGCCACTACCCTTTACGGTGACGGTAGTTTCCCCCCCACTAATCAAACATATTGGTTTTTTGCACGCTTGAACCCTTGAACTCTTCAACTCTATTGCCTTCCGGGCAAGCCATCTTCCCACCTCCCGTGCCTCACCTGAAAGATCAGAGGAAATTATCTCCGCATGCAACCCTAACGTCTCTGCTTGTTCTTTAGCCGCCATAAGTGCAATCTTATTGTTCCCGACAATAATGTTTTCAACTCTTTTAAATCTCTTCGGGTTGTATTCCCCGCCGCTTGCGGCGAGTTCGTCATTCCGGCGGAATCCGGAATCCAGGGAATCTAATACCCCGCTGCTTGCGGCGGGGTAGTTTATTTTGCAGCCCTTGATACTTACCTTTGCGTAAGGCAGGCTAAATTATACCATAAATGTTTCAATATCTTAAACTTTTTCTTGACGGGTTTGTCTTTAACTATTATCCTACAAAAAATGAATCCGGATTTTAATTGTTGGCTTTGTTCCAAGAGGAGGTGAGTTATGGCTGATTTTTTTCAAAATGGCGAAATAAGTAATCTCCATCGCCTGAGACCCGGCGATACGGAAAGACTCGAAAGAGAATTGGAAGCTTTTTCCAAAAGCCGGCCCATCGCTCTGGTACTCCCTGCTCTTTTCCAGGATTTGAAGGCAGAACCCATAAAAAATATTTTGAATGAAATCTCAAAGGTAAAATACCTGAATGAGGTAGTGGTGACTCTGGGAAGAACGAATAAGGATGAGTTTGCGGAGGTTAAATCGTTATTTTCTTCTTTTCCAATTCCAGTTTCAATCATCTGGAATGACGGGGAAAATATCCAAGATTTGTACTACATTCTTGAAAAAGAGGGGATTACTGCGGGTGGGGATGGTAAAGGAAGGTCGGCCTGGATGGCCTACGGCTTTATCCTCGCCCGGGGTTTAAGCGAGGTAGTGGTTCTTCATGACTGCGATATAGTTACTTATAATCGTGAACTACTGGCTCGACTCTGCTACCCGGTGGCAAATCCAAATCTTGATTATGAATTCTGTAAAGGCTATTACGCCCGGTTAACCGATCGCCTCCACGGAAGGGTAACCCGGCTGTTTGTGACCCCATTGATCCGTGCGCTAAAAAAAATAGTAGGACGCAATGATTTTCTGGAATATCTTGATTCATTCCGCTATATTCTGGCCGGAGAATTTTCCATGCGGGCTGATTTAGCGCGGATAAATCGTATCCCTGGAGACTGGGGATTAGAGGTAGGAGTATTGGCAGAAGTTTACCGAAACTGTTCTTTAAGGAGGATCTGCCAGGTGGAAATTGCTGATAACTACGAGCATAAACACCAGCCCCTTTCTGAAACTGATCCCGGTACCGGCCTCAATAAAATGAGCATTGACATTGCCAAGACCATCTTCAGAACAATGGCCAGTATGGGTATAATTTTCCCCTCGGGATGGTTTAAAACACTGAAAGCCACCTATCTTAGAACCGCCCAGGATTTTATCGCCAAGTACGGCCATGATAGCGAAATTGATGGCCTCTTTTTCGACCGTCATCAAGAGTCGGTGTCGGTGGAAACCTTTATCAAGGGGATTGAGATCGCCTGTGATGAATTTGAAAGAGATCCTTTTGGGGCACCCCAGATACCAAACTGGAATCGTGTTGCCTCAGCTATTCCGAACTTCCTTAGCCTACTAAAAGCTGCGGTTGAAAAAGACAATAAATAACAATCTGATAAAGAGGCAGGGAGGGACGGACAGAACGCAACTGTTAATCTTTACTGATCTGGATGGGACACTTCTTGATCATTATACCTATTCCTTTGATCCTGCCCAAGAGGCCTTGAAAAAGATTAGTGCTGCCAAAATTCCTCTAATAATCTGCACGAGCAAAACCCGAGCCGAGATCGAAGTTTGGAGAGAGAAACTAAACAATAATGACCCATTCATCAGTGAGAATGGAGGGGCCATTTTTTTCCCTAATGAAGGGGGGGCTTCAGATTTGAAGAAATGCCTGGACGATCATGATAGGTACGACATAGTAGAATTGGGCATGCCTTATTCTGAATTAATAATTCATTTCAGGCGCTTAAAAGGTATCTTTGAAGAAAGGATCAGAGGGTTTTCAGAAATGGATGCAAGCGAGGTCGCTCGCCTTACAGGCCTTCCCACAGAAGAAGCTGAATTGGCCATGCGACGGGAATACACGGAGCCTTTTATTTTTGATGGGGATGAGGCGGGGATAAAAAGGTTACAAGAGAGCGTACAAACGCTGAGACTCACTCTCACTCGGGGAGGCCGTTTTTTTCATCTCCTCGGAGGTAATGATAAAGGGAAGGCAGTTCGAATTGTCACCGAGAGATACAAAAGGAGTTTTATCCGGGTGAGAAGTGTAGCTATAGGGGATAGTTATAATGACCTTCCTATGCTTAA
>JAZDOO010000403.1:0-9474 GCA_043798555.1 Pseudomonadota bacterium
CGTGAATGTGAGAATGAATTACAATCTACACTTGAAGACTGGATTTTCGTTGGGCTTAAATTAGGACACCAGCTCCCTGTTATTGATGGATTCGATTTAAATAAGGAGCCTATTCATGAGCCAATGGCAGCCGTGTAAACGCAGGCTATTTATGTAATGATAATGGGGACGTTCGTGCAGAACGTGCATAGACTAGACAAAAAGAAGCAATTTCCAAAGCCGGAAGCCTGATTCAGAATTTTCTCAGATAGAAAGCACGTTCAGAACGAACGTCCCGCTAAAAAGTGCTCAAACGGTTCCCGAAGGGGATTAAAAGAGAGGAGAAATCGCTTGCTTTGGAATGGCGGTACTGCATCCGGCGAGCACCCATGGTACTGGGATGAAACCACTGTTGGTGAAGCGTGAGAAGATGCTCCGGTTGACAATTTTGTTGACCTAATCTGCCGAACCGCCGTGGTACGTGATCCGTATGCCCGGTGGTGTGGGAGGAGGGGAGTCGTGAGACTCCTCCCTATCCCGATTCGGCGGGGACAAGATAGGAGACGCGGATGGAAAAAGATATGCCAAGTATCGAAACACTGAGGAGTGAACTCATTGGCGACAGTCCTGCCATGGATAGAGTCAGAAAATCAATCTCAAAGATTGCGCCAACGAATCTGCCCGTCCTCGTCGTTGGCGAGACGGGCGTCGGAAAAGAGATCGTCGTACGCCTGATTCACCGTCTTAGCGAAAGGTCAGACAAGCCCTTCGTTGCTGTCAACATGGCAGCGGTTCCTGAGTCCCTCGCTTCTGCTACCCTCTTTGGGCATGTGCGGGGCGCTTTCACTGGCGCCACATCAGACCGACTGGGACTGGTGCAGATTGCCGACGGTGGGACTCTCTTCTTCGACGAACTAGAGGTAATATCTCAGGAAACGCAGAGGCTCATTCTCAGTTTCCTTGATACTGGGACGTTTGTGCCCTTGGGCGGGGAAAAACGCCGCACGGCAAACGTGCGTTTTATTGCCGCTGCGCGGACTCATCCAAACGATTTAACATCCGTGGTCCCAGACCTACTGGCTCGCATCTCTGGCTTTGTGCTTGAGATTCCTTCGCTTCGAGAAAGAACAGAAGACATCCCGCAACTCGCGGAGTATTTCCTAGGCCAATTCAGGACCAACACAGGCGTCCCACGGCGTTTCTCCGTCGGCGCAATGGCCGCGTTACGTGGCTACAGATTTCCTGGAAACGTACGCGAATTGCGCATGATCGTTGAACGGGCAGCGATCATGTCAGAGGTGGAAGCGATCCAGCCGCACGATCTAGGGCTTCGTGTGGAGCAGGAGGAGACCAGGCGCGATACCCTCGAACAATTACGGAATGAACTGAGTCACACTAGAAGGGAGCTGACCGACATCCGAAGGAATGCAATACCGGCGGACCCAATCTGGCAGGGCCGATGGATTAGCATGGAGCAGGATTACTGCTTTGTCCTAATGCCATTTTCGGAGAGCCATGACCTGCAAATAGTCTACAAGGAACATGTGAAGCCTGTTATTGAGGGTCGCTGCGGGCTCAGGTGCGAAAGGGCGGATGACATCAACGACATCAGTGGGATTATGCAGTCTGTCTGGGAGAGCATAAACAAAGCACGCGTCATCATTGCCGATCTTACAGATCGCAATTCGAACGTCTTCTATGAATTGGGGATCGCCCATACTCTGGGTAAACCCGTCATAATGATCACCCAGTCCATGGACTACGTACCTTTTGACCTAAGACATCTTCGATGCATAGTCTATGACTTCAAGCCCGGGCGTATCGAAAGGTTCCAGGAGAGTCTAGAAAAGACCATCAGGACCGTCCTATCAAGTTCTCCTGGACCATCATTTGCCTTAATGCAGGAGTGATAAATGCGCGTTGCCGAACAAACGGCTGCACCGGATCGCCGACAAATCCGGCTCCCGGTGAGCCTTGCCGTTAGGCCACAATAAATAAGAGTCGAACAATTACAACAATGAAAAACAAGGCACTTACATTTCTATTCAATCTTCATAAGGAAATCAAGGGGCCTTTATATATATCTATTTCTTTGCATATCCTTACTATAATCCTTATATGCATTGCAACAGGTAAATCTTTCTTTGATTTAAATTTGCCTTACACTTTGTACTTTATAAATATCTTACGTTATCCTTATTACATATGGCTGTCATATATTGTCACAGTTATTCAAGTGATTCTATCTATATATATCTTTGCATATATATTTTTTATTATTATAAAAGATTTTCGGGTGTGGAAAGATTTAAAATCATATTTCAGGAAGTAAAAAAGGAGAGGCATTGGGGTCAAAGCTAAACAATACACTTTACAGGAATAGACCAAGAGTAACAGCCTAACACTTATAAGGCGCTGCACCTGACCGCTATTCCGCTGGCGCTCCATAGCGGCAGGTGAGCTTTCACGTTGAGAAAGAAGGGGACAATCCTATATTCTCCTGTCAAGCAAAAAGTGGAGGAAGAAGATAATTTCTTATAAGGATTCAGAAACTGCGGTTCTAATGCGATTTATCCTGACACCATAAAATGGTTTGCCCAAGAAGGCCGCCCTTTGGGCGGCTTTCTTTATGGATGAAACCTCCTTAGGTACTACACCCCGTCAGTTTCTTCAGTTCATTGACAATACCCGGAAGGATTTCTCCTGCTTTTCCGATAATAATATAGTCAGAAATATAACCGGTGAGGGGGGTTGGTTCAGGATTGACCTCTATAACCTTAGCCCCATACTGTTTGGCAACCTGGGGCATGCTGGCTGCTGGGTAAACTACTGCTGAAGTCCCAACCACCAGCATTAATTTACATTTTTGCGACGCTTCGTGGGCGCGACGAAAAGCGTCTTCAGGGATTGGTTCTCCAAAAAAGACGGCATCCGGTTTTAATACTCCTTTACACTCACATCGGGGAGGGAGCACATCTAAGTTAATTTTCCCCATTTCATAGTATCTTCCACACGTAAGGCAGAGAGCGCGTCGAAAATTTCCATGAAATTCTATGACATCAGTGTTCCCTGCTTGTTGGTGAAGATTATCCACATTTTGAGTAATGACCTCATTCAGATAACCCATTTTTTCCAGTTCTGCCAGGGCAATATGACCGGGATTGGGTTCTGCCTTTACTTCTTTATCGAAAGCTTTCAACATCTGCCAGGGCTTTTCCGGATTGGTAAAAAAAGTGTTGATATGGGCATATTCGTTAGGGTCATACTTCTCCCAGAATCCTCCTTTATCCCGAAACGTAGGTATCCCACTCTCGGCGGACATACCTGCACCGGTGAGGGCAGTTATTCTTTTTGCTTTGAGTATTTCCTGAGCTACTTTTGTTATGAGGTTTTCCATCGAAATTTCCCCCCTACTATTTTATTTCCTACCGTGCTCATTCCAAAGATGCCCCAACCTCTTTTTCAGTCCTTCTTTGTTAGGATGGAAGCTATGTTCTAAGGCCATTCGGTTAACGCTTTTCAATGCTTCTTCAGTGAACCCCATTTTTGTTGTTACATTCACATACTCATCGGTTAAGGTGATATTGGAGACCATGGGATCATCAGTATTTATGCTCACCGGGATACCTTTTTGGTAAAACGCTTTTAAAGGATGAGTTTCCAGTGACTGCACTACTCCAGTATGGATATTACTGGTGGGACAGATTTCGAGCATAACGCCATTTTCTTTTATGGCGGCCATGGCGTGCTCACTCTTGGCTGCCTGGACTCCGTGTCCAATCCGATCGCAACTAAACTTTTCCACTGCTTCAATCACGTTTTCAGGGCCCCCGGCTTCTCCGGCATGAAGGGTGAGCCCCATTCCTGAATCTCTAACCATCTTAAACAGATGGGCCAGGGGATGGGCGGGATAGTTTATTTCATCCCCCGCTAAATCCAGGCCAAAGAAATATTTCCCGGCATACTTAACTGCAATACGTACTGTATGCTCTGCCAACTCAATTCCATAGTTCCGGCTTATGGTTACTAATGGTATCACTTCAATATCGTACAGCTCCATCGCGCGTTCAATTGCACCCTGTATCCATCTGATTACCTCTTCTTCCGGGAATTTCTGTCCGCAGGCAAAGTGGGTAGGACTGTAACGAAGTTCTAAATATTTTATATTATCTCGGGCTGCATCCTCTACCACTTCATAAGTCACCCGTTCAATGGCGTGGCGATTGGGGTAAAATCCCCTAAATACCTTAAATTTATCCAAAAAATTCAAAAAGTCAGGAGGATCATCATTGACCTGTACCAAGCGGCGAAATTTTTCCACATCATAGGTGGGCAGGTATACTTTTTCTTTACGAGCAATGTCTAAAAAGGTCTCTACTCTGATACTTCCTTCCAAATGACGGTGAAGTTCCACCTTGGGAAATTCCCGCATTTTATTAAATGTGCTTTCTTCGATCATCGAAACAAGGAATCCTTATAAAAAGGGGATTGAGTAAAAAATCGCGGTAAATAAACTTTAATTTATACTATAAAACTACTTTTGAATCAATTATTTTGCTGATAGAAGGTAGCATGTCATTGCCTTTTCAGGAAAGGTGATTATTAAAATAACCTACAATGTCCCTATAATGGTTTGGAAAATTATTGCTTGCAAAAAACAAAATTTACCTTAAAGTATGGTGGTAAAACACTGACCCAGGCTTTAACTCTTTAACTTCTAAACACAATTGCAAAGGAGAACGTTATGAAAGATGAAGTGCAAAAAGTTTTAGATCTAATAAGACCCTCTCTCCAGGCCGATGGCGGAGATGCAGAACTGGTGGATGTAGATGAGAATGGAGTGGTGAAACTCAGGCTCACTGGTGCTTGTAGTGGTTGTCCTATGTCTCAAATGACCCTCAAGCAAGGTATCGAAAGGGTTCTTAAGGAGAAAATTCCTCAGGTCACACGAGTTGAGGGAGTGTAACCCTAATGAGATTAGGAATATACGTGGGCAGGGGACCACTGATTCAGATTAGCAGCCCGAGGGGTTAAGAATATCCTATTCCCGGGAGATGGTTAGATGGTTCGTGGAATATATGTAGATGAAGAAGAGTGTATTGGCTGTGCGTTATGTGCCGAAATTGCCCCAGGTGTATTCCAGCTAAATGATGAAGGGGTCTCTGAGGTAATAGACCATGAGGGTGACACAGAAGATAAAATTCGGGAAGCAATTGCTGAATGTCCCGTGGAATGCATCCACTGGGAAGATGAGTAAAGCAGTGATTAGGGATTAGTGGTCAGTGAGGAAGGGATTAAAGGGCTAACTCCCTAATCCCTGATCCCTAACTACTGATTTTATCCTTTTATGATTCTTGGAAGCATCATGTGGTGATGCGGACAGATTGACTTTGGGTTTTGGTAGGCACAGTTTACAAAAGAAACCATATACTTCCTGATATCCGCAAAAGAAACTACCTCATCCACAAATCCCGTTTTCGCACAATATGCTGGCCTTGACTTTTCATAATATTCTTTGGCTAAAGCATTCATTTTATCTATGATGGGCTGTAATGGACGGTCAGCCTCCTTCTCCTTAACCAGCCTTCTCGAAAAAGAGGCCGCAGCAGCAGTTTCCCCGTGCATGACATAAATTTCAGTAGTGGGCGTACCGAGGGTAAAGGCATTATGGTTATTGGCAGTGGGACCTCCCATAATATAATGGGCAGCAGCAGTCCCTTTTCTTAAAACCACTAACATCTGTGGCACATCAGTCTGCTCAATAGAGTAGATGAGAGACTGCCCCAGCCCTAAGAGTTCCGCTTTTTCAGCAATATCTCCGACGTCAATGCCGGAGGTGTCCTGAAACCAAATAATGGGAAGCCGGTCTCTGCCGCAGTGGGTTACAAACTCATTCATTTTAATGAGACCCTGACGGTAAAGTTTGCCGCCGATTCCGGGATAAGGAGCATACCCAGGATACCCTTTGGGTAAAAACCCCTGGCGGTTGCCTATGATACCCACCAGAAACCCGTTAATTTTCGCTAACCCGGTGTACACTTCTGGTCCATAATCCGGCCTGAATTCCATATGCTCGCTGTTATCGGTAAGTCGGGATAGAGCTTCATCAAAACTGTAGGCCATTTTTTGGTTAAAGGGGATGAGGTAATCAATCTCGCCCGGAGAAAACTTGGGTTCTTTAGGTTCAGCTACCTGAAAAAACCTGGGATGATACGCTGGCATATCCTTCATGTATTCCTTTAATGCGTCTAAGACCCCCTCTTCTTTTTCAAATACCGCTCGAAAAAAACCAGTTGCATCATAGTGAATCTCCACCCGGCCGGGAGGAACCTCTTTAAAATTTTTAGTAGCCTCAATGATTTGTTCTGCCCCTTCCTCATCAAAATACCCCGTGGGGCTCATTCCGCTGACGATTCCTGCTCCTCCTACCGCAATGTTGCAGTTCTTATGGGCTAAAAGGATGGTGGGGCTGATGCCCTGGTATCCTCCCCCAGCCGGGTTCGTCCCGTAAATGCCTGCCAGAACTGGAATTCCCAATTTTTCTAACTCTGCATGTCGAAAAAATGTGGTGCCACCTCCTCTTCGGTTGGCGTACACTTTCTCCTGCTCCGGGAGTTTCACACCACTGCAGTTTACCATCCAAACCAGAGGAACGTTAAGACGCTTCGCCAGATCGGTAACCCTCAAAACATTTTCCGCCTGACCAGCGATCCAGGCGCCGGCCATGACTTTATTGTCAAACCCGATGATAACCGCCCATTTTCCGCTGATCCTTCCCAGTCCATCTACCACTCCGGTAGTCCCGGATTCTTCTTCCATCGGATCAAATAACGTGTGCAAGGGGCACCAGGTTCCAGGGTCTAAAAGATACTCAAGCCTTTGATATACTGTCATTTCACCCCGCTCATTTATTTTCTTCGTGGGGAGCCCGGCGTTTTTGACTTTTTCTATGGCTTCTGCAAGAGCTTTTTCGATCTCTTTGATTTGTCTAATACTCTCTTCCGCTCTTTTTTTCTGAGCCTCGGTTAAAGGCTTTCCGAATTCGGTCATTTTCTCAAAGTATGGTCGCATTAATAATACCTCCTTCTTAAGTTATTACCGAACGTAAATGAACGAGCATTCATTCGTTTATCATACCACCTGGGTATTGTCAAGCTTAATTGAATCATGAGTAGTTTTGTTAACTAATTGAAAATTATAGAATTTTCTTGACTTGGGGGATAACAGTTTAGGAAAATGATACAAAGGACCCACTACCGAAAACTAATACCGATTCCCTAATGATGGAGAGGAAAGTTATTCACTTATTAACTTTTATAACACTAACCCCTCGAATAAAAAACTTCTGCTTTGTTCTATGCTTTTTTTCATTTCCAGCACATAATCCGGTCTCACTTCGTCCTTCCAGCGGGGATAACCACCCCGCCAGACATACTTGATTAATTCCTGAAAGGATTCTCTGTTGAAAACGTATTCACCAATAGCAATGTTCGTTCTCTGTTTATCAACAGCCAGAGCAATGGTGAGCATCTTGGCATATCTTTGGATCAGCCCTTCCACCACGGACCGATTTTTGCGTCCATCCGGCTTTTGTTTAAAGGCTTCTGGGATTTCTGGAAAGGGAAACAGTTTATAGACTTCCCCAATAAAACCCAGGTACCGTATTCCATGGATAGCACCCATCAAATCCCCTATGTCTATCCGGCGCTCAATGCTATAGACGTTCCAACCCTTTTCATTTGATTCGTTTTCCTCCTTTGCCAGTGCAGAGATATAATCGCAGAACTCCTTAGCAAAAAGAAAATAGTGTTCGAGGAGAAGCAGGTCGGTTTCTATATTAAAAAAACCAAATGCAATCGGCCCATGGCTTTGTGATTGGAATTCTAAGGGCATCCTTCATCCATTTTATCAATTATTTTCAATGAAAAATGATCATTGCTCATTGAGCATTTTTCATTGTTACTACTTGATTCCATCACGTGTGGAATGAACTGAAATGCTTGTTCCCTATTTCTCAAAATTTGGGCTTCTCTTTTGCTGAAACGCAGAGACCCCTTCTTTCGCGGCAGCAGTGCATGCTATCTCACCAAAGCCGCGATAGCCAATCTCCAGGGCTTCCTTAAAAGTGCTGGCTGAAGCTCCTTCCATGATAGTTGCTTCCACTATGGCAACAGCTTCTCGACTTAGAGGAAGATTCCCAGCCGTGGGATGTTCTTCTGGTTGCATTTCCTCAATGGAAACCTTCCCGTCTGGTATCCTTGCTATTTTCCCTTGCAGATTATTGACTTCCTCAATTGCTGCCATGACCATGCTGAAGTAATCAGCAACAATGTGCTTCACCATTCCAATTTCTTTAGCATCTTGAACATTGAGAGGTTTCCCGAGCCTAAGCATTTCATGAAAGAGTTTTGATGCCTTTTGCCACTTCCGATAGGGAACAATGCAGCCCCCAATCCCAGGAAGAATGCCCAACGTAATTTCCGGGAATTGGAAAGAGGCGTTTTTAGTAGCAACAATACTATGACAGCGAATGGCAATTTCCAGACCTCCCCCTAAGGTCATTCCATTTACGGCTGCTACCACTGGTTTTTCCACACTGTCAACATACAACAACAGATTTGAACACGCCCGGGCATACTGAATTGAAGCCTCATAATTTCCCAACATCTCCGGAAACTTGCCAATTTCTGCCCCGGCACAGAATGCTCTCTCCCCATATCCGGTAATGACAAAACCTTTAATTTGCGGATTGGTGATATCTTCCTTGATAGCGGCTAAAATTTCATTATTCACCTCATCATTGAGGGCATTCATAACCTGAGGTCTTCTAATGGTAATAATTTTAACCCCTTCCATGACGTCAACCAAAACATGGCGTTTAAAGTCCTGATACGCAGAAAATGGTTTCTTTGGACCAGGAAAACCAGGCCTGGCCTTTTGAAAAGTCTGGATAATTCGAGTGGTTTCATCTTCTCTCAAATCCCTCATAAGGTCGAGCGGCCCCTTTCTAAACCCTAACGCTAACTGGCATCCCAAATTGAGGTCTTCTGGGACTCCGATGCCTCGGTTGATAATATCAAACGATTGGGAAAAGAGTATTCCCAGGAGCCGATCCCTCACCACCTTTCTGATGCCTTCCGGCACCTCAAACTTTTCTCCCATCTTTATGGTTTTCCAACGTTCAACCGAACCAAAAATCTTGGCAGGACGATAATGTTCACCCTCCTCCATCTGAAAGGTATTGGTTTCGATGATGATGGGGTTTCCGTTAGCCAAATTGAGGACAAAAAATGGTCCGGCAAAAACAAGTTCCTCGGCAACCTTATCAATTTCACTGGCAGTGGCTGTATCTAGCAGGTAGGCAGCGTCATTGCACCAATTGTCAAACACTCTATCCAGGATAAAACAGATGGCATTATCAGTAACTAATGGGGTTTTCCCGGTCTTACAGAACATCCAGCAAAGGTAATCCACTACCTTCCTTTCCACTTTTTC
>JAZDOO010000025.1:0-6221 GCA_043798555.1 Pseudomonadota bacterium
GGAATTGTATGCGTTCTTTGGCATATTTCAAGGACGCATCCAGGGCGGCTTGACCGATTCCTACTGCCTGGGCTGCGATACCGATCCGGCCGGTATCCAGAGCCATCAATGCAATTTTGAATCCGTCGCCCTCCTGACCCAAAAGGTTGGCCTTGGGAACTCGGCAGTCTGTAAGGACAATCGAACATACTGGATTGGCACGCATCCCGCAATTATTTTCGAGGAGCCCCAATTCAAACCCAGGAGTGCCGCGTTCCACTAAGATGGCACTGAAGCCTTTTTTGACATCGCCTGGATTGACTGAAGTAAAAATAATCAGGGTGTCGGCCACTCCGCCGTTGGTGACAAATATTTTATTGGCATTGACGACATAGGAGTCGCCATCGCTGATGGCTGTGGATTCAATTGCCATAGCGTCCGACCCAGCATTGGGCTCGGTTAAACAAAAAGCGCCGATCTTCTCGCCTGCGGCCAAAGGAGGAAGAAATTTTGCCTTTTGCTCATTAGTTCCGAATTTACTTATGGGATACACCACTACGCTGTTATGCACGGCTAACGTCAGCCCCATGGCTGCACACACGCGGGAAATTTCCTCAATCACCAGGCAGTAGGAGATTGAATCCGTCTCAGCTCCGCCATATTGTCTGGGTGCCTGCATGCCGAAAAAATTGAGGGGTCCCATCTTCTCCACTGCTTCCCAAGGGAAACGTCCTTCTTCATCAATCTCCTTGGCGATGGGAGCCAGTTCAGCCTTGGCAAATTGCCGCGCCATTCGTCTTGTTTGTTTCTGTTGGATTGAAAGCGTGAAGTCCAAGTTCTTCACCTCAATTTAAAATATTGCATTGGAGTATTCAGTCTCCTTTATAAATGAGATGGGTCGAGATTTTCCTTTCGATGTAACTCTCGAAAATCAATGAAACCGTAGCGCTTTCCCAGGAATATTTGTTTTTTTTAACATAACGGCTTATCAGGTGTAAAGTTTTTTGGCAACCTGACAAGTTTTTTTTGGCAAACAAAAGCATCTATGTTTCAAGAATACGATTGCACAAAAAAATAATCAATAAAAGTTAATGGTTTTAAAAATTGATTTTGGCACGAATATTGTAATTTTAGAAAAGCGAGGAGAAAAATTTATCAGAGGAGGGTACCTTATGGAGTTTTTAATTTTAACGATAGATATGGCTATTGTTGGTATCTTCACGATTTTATTGATTATGGTGTCGCTCGATAAAGCACGCGAGGAGAAGATAAGAGGGAAAACGAAGGTTAGAGAATTTAAGGTAACCGAGCTTAATAAAGTTGCGTGAAGGCTCTTTTTAATAGCAAGCGAGGAATTCATTTAAGTAAACTCTGTAATTTTTTTTAAAGAGTAACAAAGAGGATTTTTGTGTTTTTTAAGCAGTGAACAGTTTTCCTCCTCCACCCTACCGTAAGGGTTTTTAATAGTTATGGCCGGAAGAACAAAATTTTTTTCCGGCCATTTTTCTTTCTTAAATATTCCCCTTCCTTTTCCTTGACTAACACATTGAAAAAATGTACTTATTTCCGAAACAATGATTAACGTTTATTTCATAACCGCACAGAAAAAAAATTCCAGAGTTGGTTTATGGATGCATTAATTACTAATGGAAACCTTGTAACCCCATGGGAAATAATAACAGGAGTAACCATCGGGATTGAGCGGGGGAAAATTTCCTGTATCCAACGGGATACTATTTCCTCAAAAGCTAAGGAAGTGATTGACGCCCGCGGTAACTATATTTTCCCCGGCATTATAGACTGCCACACCCATTTTGGAGCTTTTCTTTCTTACGAAGACGATGTGATAACTGAAACCAAGGCAGCGGCTGCTGGCGGTGTCACTACAGTTTTCCACGTCATTCTGGAGCAGGGTTCAGTTTTTGAGAGAATTCCCTATTATATTGAGACTACCGAGCGGTTAGCCACGGTGGACATGAGTTTCTGGGCAGCCTGTATGACTGAGAATCATCTGGAAGAAATCAGTAAATGTTATGAGCGGGGCTTTCGGGGGTTTAAATTTTTTATGGCATATAAGGGAGATGAGATGAAAAAGGTAGGAATATCCGGGATTGACCTTGCCTACCTTTTTCGGGGAATGGAAAACATTAAAGAGGCAGGAGGGATTGCTGTTGTCCATGCTGAGAATTATGAGCTATTGCAATTGTTTCGACAACGGTATTCCCATCGCAATGATTTTCCGGCCTTTTGTCGGTCACGGCCCCCTCTCTGTGAGGAGACGGACGCTGACACCGCCTGCCGGATGGCGGAGGAAATTGGTGTTCCCCTCTATATTGTCCATGTAGGAGCGGGTAAGGTATTAGACATTGTAGGGGAATTTAGAAAAAGAGGAAACCAGGTTTATATTGAAACCAGCCCTCGATACTTAGTAATTAACCATGATGGGACTGGAATTAAACAGCCTAAGCTTGCATTAACCACTCCGGCCTATAAACCCCCAGAAAGCTTAGCGCGATTATGGGAAGGAATTAAAGGGGATGAGGTTGATTGTATTGCCACCGATAGTAGTGCCAATCGTGGAAAGGAAAAAATCGGAGATGGAACGCTCTGGAAGATGCAGTTAAGCTGGCAGGAAATGCCAACCCTTCTGCCAATGATGGTGAGTGAAGGTTTCCACAAAGGACGCATGACTCTCAATCAACTGGTGAAGCTCACCAGCTATAACCCCGCCAAGATATTTGGGCTTTATCCCCGAAAAGGAACATTACAACCAGGAGCGGACGCGGATTTAATCATTGTGGATGTGGATAAGAAGCAGAACGTTGCTGCTGAGCTTTTTCCTTCAGCGTGCGATTACACTCCTTATGAAGGCTGGGAGCTTAAAGGCTGGCCGGTATTGACCATGGTGAGAGGTGAAGTGGTTATGGAAGATGGGAAGGTAAGAGAAGCATCAGGATGGGGTAAGGTAGTGGGAATAAGGTAATAATTTTGATGAACCGTGGAGATAGTTATGCTATAGTAGCAATACAGCATCTTGTTTCGTTTTCCGAACTGCAAACTTTAAAAAGGCTTAGAGCAATTATTACCTACCGTCATTTAAAAATATCCTCCTATGGACCTTCTGCAATCATGTTGTAATTCTCGGGAATTACTGGATAAGATTTTTTCATGCCTCCCAGATCCTATCATCGTGACCGACCTCGACGGGAATATTCTCTTTACTACCCCGGTAGTTCAAAAAGTTTTCGGCTATACCCCTGAAGAACTGAAAAATAAAAAATTATCCACCTTTTTTACGCCCGAGGATTTGGTCTATTTGTATCCCAATTTGCTTTACCTGGCTCGGAAGGAAAAGCCCTTTGAGGGCGAAATAATGCTCATTGATAAAAATGAGGTTCGCTTTTTCGCTTTCATTGAATTTCGACCCTGTTGTGATCCGAGCCAAGACAAGGCCATTATTGTTATTTGTATTCATACCATTGATAAACAAAAACAACCCGAAAAAGTTTTTAGGGAAGTCCATTACGAGGATTTAGTAAAAATAGCTAATGGGATAGCTCATGAACTGCGGAACCCTTTAGTTAGCATCGGAGGATTTGTAAACCGTCTTTATAAGTCCTGCAGGATTACCACCGAGCATGACAAATACTATGAGTACATCACAAATAATCTTCGAAAAATCGAGGGATTGGTTAAAAAAGTTGATTTTTTTGCTGCTCTTCCGAAACCGTGTTTTGCGGATGCATTTATCGGAGAACTTATCAAAAAAGCTGTGGAGGCTTATCTTCAAAAAATAGAAGCACGGAACATTGATGTGACGGTTTCTATGGAAAACGTAGCGCTGTTTGTAGATTCAAATCTTGTTATCCGGGTCTTTACTATCTTGATTGAAAACGCCTTAGATGCCCTTCCTGATGGAGGAAGGATCCTCATTCGGAGCGAAACCAGCAACAATCAATGCAAGGTATATGTGACCGACACGGGTTGTGGAATTTCACCGGCAGACCTTCCTTATATTTTCAACCCGTTCTTCAGCACCAAACCCAGCGGGGCCGGAATAGATCTCGCGGTGGTAAAACGGATAATGGAGAGCCACGGAGGTGAGGTTGAGGTGAGCTCAAAACTGGACGAAGGCACCACTTTTCTTTTGCGGTTCCCGTTGGAACGGCGTCGCCCGATCCGAATTTCGAGCCTAAAGGATTAACGTGGGGCTTTCTGTTGACATCAAGGAAGTTGACTGTTTAAAACTTTCACCAAACTTTCACTAAATGTATTGACAGTTTTTTTTTTGGTATGGTATGGTGAATGAACATTCATTCACCACTTATCAAAAAGAACAACGTTTTCCAACAGTTATCCCTACAAGCGGCCGTATCGGAGCTAAAGCTTAATTGATTGAAACTCAATCGAATACGGGGCACAACCATGTATGAATTTATCAGTGGTCCGTTAGTATGGATTTCTTTTATTGTGTTTATTGGGGGGAGCCTTCTCAGGCTTACCTGGATGCTCAGGCTGACAAAGAAAGATAAGGTGCTATTTCCATATCTGAGTTTAAAATATGGCCTCCGCTCCTTAGTCCCTTGGATTATTCCTTTTGCCAGTATCAACATGAGAAAACGGCCAGTATTAACGACAATCTCTTTTGTTTTTCACCTCTGTCTTATTACAACTCCTCTTTTCCTCCTTTCCCATAACCTCCTCTGGCATCAGTCCTGGAATATTCGCTGGTGGTCATTACCCGGGGTTGTAGCTGACAGTATGACAGTAATTGTCATCGGTTCCGGTATATTTTTTTTACTACGACGGCTTGTGATTCCTGAGGTACAGTTTCTAACGCTTGCCTCTGACTATGTCCTCTTGGCGATTGGGGTGTTACCCTTTCTTACGGGCTTCTTAACCTATCATCAATGGCTTCCCTACAAGCCGATGTTAATCGCACACATTCTTTCGGGTGAAATTATGTTAATCACCATCCCCTTTACCCGATTGAGCCATATGCTTTTCTTTTTTGTCCCCAGGGTGTATATGGGCTCTGAATTTGATGCGGCGCGTGACTCAATAAAAGGGTAAGAAGGTGAATTCTTGTTGAGGATAGCGGTTAGCTTTGGAGTGAACCTGCAAAAAAGTACTAAAAGCTCATAACCAAGAACTATAAAGGGATGGATCATGAAGAGAAGGCTTCGCACTTTAAGCGTGGTAATGGGAATAGGGATCGGTTTCTTCTTCTTATTCATAACAGCAAAGAGTACCCAATCCGAAGAAAAAAAGAGCGAAGCGTTGAAGGAAATGCCGATCTTTATTTCTGCCTCGGGGCTATTTAAGGATTTAGAACGGCCTCCGGTACAGTTTTACCATGATAAGCATACTACAGCTTTGAAGGAAGAAGGCTGTGGTATTTGTCACCCAGAGAACAAAAACAAGAACATAAAAGGTAAATATGTCTATACCTATCCAAAGGTGAGAGATGAAGCGAGCAAAGAAGCTCTGATGGATTCTTACCATCAGAACTGTCTTGGATGTCATAACAAAAGGATAAAAGAAGGTAAGAAAGCCGGTGCAGTCACCTGCGGGGGGTGTCATGTGAAGCAAGGCCCTCAGGCCACCGAGCATCTGGCCGTTAACTCAGATTATTATCAGCCATTAGAAGATCCATACCATAAAGATTGTATTAAGTGCCATAAAACAACCGGGGAATTGAATAACGAAGCGAAACCGTTAGACTGGAAGAACTTTTATATCAAGGCAAAAAAGAAGGAAGAAGCCACTTGGCCCAAGGTGGAACTTGATTATTATCAACACTATCAGCATGAAAAGGGCCTTGAGAAAAAATGCGAGCTCTGTCACCATCTTTATAGTGAAGAGGAAAAGAAATTGGTCTACAAGGAGGGAACCGAATCCTCTTGCCGGGATTGCCACAAAGAAAAAGATGAGGAAAAAAAGCGCTCCTACCGAAACGTGGCTCACTCTGACTGCATAAATTGCCATATGGAGAAAGAAAAAGAAGGCAAAAAGGCTGGTCCTCCTACTTGCGGAGGGTGCCATTCTGAGAAGAAACAGCGGACCCTCCAAGAATTGGCGGATGTTCCTCGTCCGAATGTTAAGCAAAAGGAGCGTTACCTTATAAAGGTCGATGATGCCAAGTTAAAGGAAGTTCCCTTTGATCACAAGGCCCATGAAGGATATACGCGTTCATGTCGCTCCTGCCACCACGATACCCAGAAAGCTTGCAAAGAATGCCA
>JAZDOO010000034.1:0-2634 GCA_043798555.1 Pseudomonadota bacterium
CAATATGCATAACACAATATGCATAACACAATATGCATAACACAATATGCATAACACAATATGCATAACACAATATGCATAACACAAACCGTTTTATCTGTCTGTCAGGAGAGTTTTACAATTGATGTAGGAAAAACCTGACAAAAAAGTTAGGAGTTTGGAGATTCTTCGTCGCTTTGCTCCTCAGAATGACAATGTGTCGGAGTAGTATTAGTTTATTGCCATATACGACCGTAGGGGATACCATCCTTAGCCAAAAAAAAAGCGATCAATCCGTTAACCGGAAAGATCGCCTTTTTTGTTAGTATTTGCACCATCGCTAAAAACCGTTGTCTTTTTCAGGTTCTCAAGCTATTTACCAGGTACTTGCCCGATTTTATAGTCGGGGCGAGAGGATTTGAACCTCCGACCACCTGAACCCCATTCAGGTGCGCTAACCAGGCTGCGCTACGCCCCGCAAAATACCTAAATCCTAAATTCTAAATCCTAATCATTCCACTGCCTTTGGCAGGAGCAAACTACTTAATATGGATCAGCTCTTTCAGCCGTTTGTCAATCTCCTCGAATCGTTTCCTCCCTTTTTTTATCGCTTCTTCTAAATTATTTGCCTGGGTTGCTTTTTCTTCGTAGTCATCGGTTAATTTCTTGACTTGCGTCTTGATACTCTCCATTTCCTGTCTAATGATCGAAATCTTCTTAGGATTTTCATTGATCATTTTCTCCAGTTCTCCCTTTTCCTGGGAGATTTTTTCTTTCTCTTCCTTCAGGACAGTTCTCTCCAGCCGTTCATTTACCCCTTTAAGGATATTTTTAAAAGCCTCCTCATCTTTAACTGTCCAGTTCCATTTTCCGGATTCTTCTTCAAAGGCAACAAACTTGGTATTGCAGTTTGAGCCAGCACACTGGAAGAAGTGACTTATTGTATTAGGTGGAGCATAGGTCATATTCGCGGGATATTTCTCGGAAGCGATTTTTTCCAATACATTTCCACAAGTGTCACATAAAAACTGGGCAAATGGCATCTTCGTTTTACTCCCCCTTTAAGGTTATCAATTACGATTAGTTCCAACCTAACGTTCGGCACTAATCAAGCGATGACTTCCTTATTACCATACAATAAAGAAAAGGTTAAGAAAAAATATCATTGTTACAAATTTTTTTCTCAGTCCTGCTTTTTAATAAAGCACGCTCAGAAGCCCAGTCGTCAGGCGAAGGTGAGGATCTTATTTGTTTGGAATATTCCCTGACTTACGATGGTAAGCCCAGGCTTATTGGTCACACTCCCGATGATCCTTGCCTCCACGTGATATTCATGGGCCACGGTCATTGCTTTTTCTGGCTCAGGAGTAATAATGATCATTCCCTGACCCATGTTCCAGGTGTGGTAAGCCTCTTCATCGGAGACCTTACCTAATTTTTGGCAATAAAGGAGGATTTCCTCAGGAGAGAAAGGGGCATTTATCTGGGCACCCAATTTTTTTGGCTTTAAAACTCGTCCCAGTTTTCCAGGAATTCCTCCTCCGGTAATATGGGCAAGTCCGTGAATTTTGGCTCGAGGCTCTCCCTCAACCCCCCCGATCATCTCCACGATTGCCCGGGTATAGATCTGCGAAGGAGTGAGAACCAGCTCCCCCAGATTCTGACCGTTCCAAAAATGGGTATGCCAGGCTCCTCCAAAAGCTTGAGTGAGCACCCGGCGAATCAGGGAAAAGCCATTGGAACGAAAGCCTTTTTCCCGCAACCCCACTAAGGTATCGCCCGGTTCGATTTCAAATCCGGTAAACATCCGGTCCTTTCTGGCAAACCAGACAACCCCCGCACTCCAATTATAATTGAAAGGCCCGAATCCTCGCACCCGGACCCCAAGTTCGGCAATTTCGCCATTAATCACTGCAACGCGGGCTTCCCGGGCGGCATTGATATACCCTTCTGCCAACTGCCGGATAAAGGGAAGGCAAGAATCTTTCTCACCTCCTAACGTGTTAATGTCAAGAACCGTTCCCACCAAAACCGGTTCCCCCCCCCGCACCACGGCATCATCACAAACCATGGCCAAGAGGTCATACGCCACCGTATCGTGTTTAGCCAGCCTTTCTCCAATTTCTATTTTGGTTCCTACACCGTCAAACCCCATTCCCAAAACCGTTCCCGACGGAAGCCCGGCCACATTCATCATCCTGAGACCAGTAAAATCATCAAAAGGGGCAAGTACCTCGCCCAACCGCCCGGCTCGGTTAGCCCACGTCGCGCGGGCGGCCTCATATAAAATCTGGGAGGCACTATCCCCAAGCTGAATATCAACCCCAGAGTCTTTATAGGTGATGGTCATAGTCTCTTTCGCCTCTTAAGTCTTTGCACTAATTTGGCCAAAAATTCATGTATGTTTGTTCATTATTAACAATTTGAAACTGGAAACTCGAAACTTGCGAAAACGAAAAAATAAGACCCCAATTTACAGTTTCAAGTTTCTAATTTCCAGCATTTTCATACCTGAGGCCTTTCGGTATTGGCTTCCCATCAAAGTAAAGGAGGCCTGTGTCATCCTTCCCAAAGCGGCCCCGGGCTAAGTATTCGATCGTTTTAGGAAAAATCAGCCAATCTCCTTTTTCCTTTAACCGTTCCTGATTAAAGGTT
>JAZDOO010000037.1:0-2627 GCA_043798555.1 Pseudomonadota bacterium
TACCCCACAGGGGATAGGGAGCATTAAGGATAGTCCTAAACGTCTGGACGCAGCCAAACAAGCCTTCCGGGCCATGGGTGCAGAATTGAAGCAGTGGTATCTGGTGTCAGGCCAGTATGATGCGGTCGTTATCGGCGAGGCGCCGGACGATGAGACAGCTATGAAGCTTGCTCTCTTAATAGGTTCGCAAGGTAATATCCGCACAGAGACCCTTCGAGCCTTTACAGAAGATGAATACCGTAAGATTATTGCTGCTCTGCCTTGAGCAGTTGCTTAACAAATTCTTTGCAGGAAACCCAGGGCGCCTCCTTTAAACATAACTTCAACCTTTTGGAGTAATTATGAAATGGAGTTACCAAAAGGTGCCGATAAACTCGAAAGGAGTAAGGAAAATGAGTAAGAGTGCTCGCAGCGTCTTCGTCTTTGGTCTATATATCGCGGTGCTCGGCATCGTCCTGCTTGTGGCACCAAATTTCCTGCTTGGGATGTTCGTCCTTCCCAGTACCACTGAAGTATGGATTCGCATCGTCGGAATGCTGGTGATATTTTTGGGATTCTACTATACCCAAGCGGCACGTAAAGAAATGACCGACTTTTTCCGATGGACGGTGTATCTCCGTTCCACCGTCATTATCTTCTTTGCCGTTTTTGTGCTGTTAGGTTTTGCCAGCCCCCCACTTATTCTGTTTGGGGTTGTGGATTTACTAGGGGCCATTTGGACTGGTTTGGCATTGCGATCTCCGAAAACCACCTAACAGTAGCACACCTAACAACGGGTTCCAAGCGACGCGCTTCGCGCACCCTCACAAGTGGCGCTTGGCTTGTTTGTCTTTCTGGCTATCGCGTAATGCCTTGCCATGATCGCGTCCTGTTTAACCCTGACCGTTACCCACTCTTTCAACTCGTAATCTTCAACCACATGCCCTATGTGGGATTGCAGGTAGGTGGAGTCCGCAATTCATTTTCTTGAGGACTTCTTCCTGAAAGAGGTAATTGACACTTTTGATCAAAGGGTGTAGATTTCATTATGAAATAAAGGATTCATATCCGTAATGGATTGGCAAACAATGCAGGTGAAGACATGATTCCAAATGAAAGAATTGAGCCTCATAAAGTAACAAAGCCAATTCAGCTCTTAGCTGCCTGGTTTGTTGGTCTTATCGTCGTCGATGGCTGCTTTTTGCTAAGCGCGATAAAAATAGAAGAAGGCAATTGGGAACGTTCAGCCTTAATCCTTGCTGCAATAGTAAATGTTCCGATATTTTTGGCGGCTTTGTTTTTCCTGCAAACTAAATTTAGGCCGGAGCTTCAGGAAGATATCTACTATTCTCAATATTTAGACAAGAGAACAGATAAAGTAATTAAATTGACTAAGCAGGAAGTTCAAGATGCAAGGTTATTAGACCTTAAAAGCGACATATCTAAGCTAAATCAATTATTAGAAATATCAAAATCATCTGATGTCAGAATAGAGGGAAAATCTATTGGATGGGGCAAGTGGGAAGTTGCTATAAATGATCATCTTGAAGAATTCGTGGAAATCAGGTCGGAACTAAGAAAACACAAAATACCTGTGAAATCAATTTTTGGGAAAATAGATGGTACCGATAAACCAAAGAAAAAAATCATCTCTTTTAATTTAGCCATGGACTTCAAATCAATTCTAGCCTTGCTAAGGATATTGTCTAACTTTAATTTTGACGGGTACATGTACAGCAACCAAGAGGAGCCGTGTGACCCTGAAGATATTTACATAGGGTCTTATGGATTTGAAAAGGAGAAGATTATACCTTTTTCCGAAGAACTGAAGAAAATCCTGAATGATGACATTGAAGAAATAGACTTAAAATACTTTGAAAAAGCGAACACAAAAAAGCGGTTAACAATTCAGCGGAGTGATTCTTAGCGCTCCCAACCTTTCCACGGTAGGCGAGCCAGTACAGAAAAGTGAGTAACCCGATGGAACTGCAAAAGGAAATAACCCCTGAGCTCTTTGACGCAATCAAAGCCCATTACGAATCCGGTTCCTATAGTAATGCCATCCTTGATGCAATGAAAGTATTGACCGAGTTGATACGAGAGAAAGCCAAACTTGACGGCGATGGTGCAAATTTGGTTAGCCAGGCCTTTGGGGGGAATGCTCCACCAATTAAAATCTCTCCTATGCAAAAAGTAAGTGAAATTGACGAGCAAAAAGGGTTTGAACAACTCTTAAGAGGCCTTTACGTAGGTATTAGAAATCCGCGCACCCACGAGAATTTTTAAGATAACCGTGAAGAATGCAATGCTATTGTTGTCTTCATCAATTACCTATGCAATATCATCAATGCATCGAGAAGTTTCTTCGTTCTTGAGGACTTCAAAAAGCGAGTCTTTGATCCATTGTTCGTTGAGAAGGTTGAATACGCTGAATTGCTTGTTTCAGAGATACCCCATGATGATCTTGTCAACGTCGCCATATCGATTCTTCAGGACAGAAATAATGGCGGTAACAGTTTAGTCCTTTTGGAACTTTTTTGATCACGCGCCCACATTTCTCTTGACTTGTGGGCGTTTTTGTGTTTAAATAATATAAGTATAAATACTCACGTTAGGAAGGAAGTTCAAATGAGCCGAAGAGACATTCT
>JAZDOO010000058.1:0-4942 GCA_043798555.1 Pseudomonadota bacterium
GGATTTGGCCAATGCTGGATTCAAAGTTTTTCTGGTAGAAGATACCTCAGCCATTGGGGGCGTGATGGCCCAATTGGATAAGACTTTTCCCACCAATGACTGCTCTATGTGCACGATCTCTCCTAAGCTGATTGAGGTGGGGAAACACCTTAATATCAACATTATTACCAATGCACAGGTAGAAGACGTCCAGGGGGGAGCGGGAAACTTTAAGGCCCTGGTCCGGAAAAGACCTCGCTATATTGATATAGATAAATGTAACGCCTGCGGCGATTGTATGGAACGTTGTCCGGTGGAGGTAAAAAGCGAATTTGATGAGCGCCTCATAAACCGGAAGGCAATTTATAAGCGTTATCCCCAGGCTATTCCTAATGTAGTGGCAATTGATAAACTGGGAGTTTCTCCCTGCAAGGCTAATTGCCCAGCGGGAATTCATGTGCAGGGGTATGTTGCTCTCATCGGTCAGAAAAAACATAAAGAAGCGCTTGCGCTTATAAGAAAGCACAACCCGCTTCCTGCCATCTGCGGACGGGTATGTACCCATCCCTGTGAAAGTGCCTGTACCCGGAAAAAAGTGGATGACCCCATCGCCACAATGTATCTTAAAAGATTTATAGCTGACTGGGAGTATATCCAGGAAGAACCAGAGGTGCTTAGGGTTGAAAAAAGCCGGGAGGAGAAAGTGGCAATTGTTGGAGCTGGACCGGCTGGTCTTGCCGCTGCCTTCTATCTTGCTCTGGAGGGTTACCAGGTTACTATTTTTGAAGCTACCTCTAAGGCAGGAGGAATGATGATCTGGGGAATTCCCGATTATCGACTCCCCCGGGAAATTCTCAATAAGGATATAGAATTTATTCAACGTTTAGGGGTGGAAATAAAAACCAATACCCCGGTTGGACCTGAACTTACCATTGAAAATCTTTTTAGTCAGGGATTTAAAGCAATTTTCCTGGGAGTGGGAGCCCAGAAGAGCATGAAACTGGGTATCGAGGGAGAAGACCTAAAAGGAGTTATCCATGGATTGGATTACCTGCGAGAAATTAATTCCGGAAAAGAAGTTTTCCTGGGTAATCAGGTTGCAGTTATTGGAGGAGGAAATGTAGCTATTGATGTGGTTCGCACTGCCCTCCGAAATGGCTCAAAGGAAGTTTTTATCGTCTACCGACGAAGCCGGGAAGAGATGCCGGCTCTGGAGGAAGAGATTATTGAAGCCGAGGAAGAAGGGGTTAAGATCCATTATCTATTAGCTCCGAAGCGGATATTGGGTAAAGATGGGAAAATGGTGGGGATCGAATGTATTCGCATGGAGCTGGGAGAGCCTGATGCCAGTGGGCGACGTCGTCCAATTCCAGTTCCGGGATCGGAATTTGTAATGGAAATGGATGCAGTAGTTCCAGCCATAGGGCAGTCTATTGATTTATCCTTCCTTCCGGAAGAAAAGAAGCCAAATGTTTCAAAGCGAGGGGGTGTGGAAGTTGATCCAGTCACCTATGCAACCAACGTCCCGGGAATATTTGCTGGTGGTGACATGGTAACCGGACCGGCAACTGTAGTGGAAGCTATTGGTGCTGGTAGAGAAGGAGCTATCTCTATATCTCGCTATTTGCAGGGAGTAGATTTATATGCGGGCCGGGAGAAAAAGCTTCCGGTTGTAGACCTCACCCCGGAAAATATAAAAAAGCAGCCCCGACAAAATCCGCCAAAAACTTTGGTTTCCGATCGGATTAAGAATTTTCAGGAAGTGCAGAAGGGATTTACTGAGGAAGAGGCTTTGGCTGAGGCCAAGCGCTGTCTAAACTGCGGTGTCTGCAGCGAATGCCTCCAATGTGTAGTGGCCTGTGGAGTCGGAGCAATAAACCATGATATGAAAGAAGAGGTTATCGAACTTAATGTGGGTTCCATTGTGCTTACCCCTGGTTTTGATAAGTTTAATCCTGAGATTAAGGGTGAATACGGCCACGGCCGGATGAAAAACGTGGTTACCAGTATTGAATTTGAGCGGATCCTTTCGGCTTCTGGTCCATACCAGGGACATGTGGTAAGACCTTCAGACCACAAGGAGCCGAAGAAGATTGCCTGGATTCAATGTGTTGGCTCCAGAGACAGTCTAAGCGGAAATGAGTACTGTTCTTCAGTTTGTTGCATGTATGCCACTAAAGAAGCCATCATGGCAGTGGACCATGTGCCAGGCTTGGAGGCAACTATTTTTTACAATGACATCCGGGCATTCGGAAAAGGATTTGAGTTTTATTACGAATCGGCCAGAAAAAATTATGGAGTTCGCTATATAAAGGGGATAATCTCCGGAGTGAAAGAACTCCAGCAGAGTAACAACCTTCTTCTCAATTTCACCCTCGATACCGGAGAGGTTAAAGAAGAATTCGATCTAATAGTTCTCTCAGTGGGTTTGGTTCCCCATCCTCAGATTGTAGAGCTGGCGAAGAAGATCGGAGTGAATTTAAACCGGTTCGGATTTTGCCAGACTCAAACTTTTACTCCCAATCAGACCTCCCGGCCAGGAATTTATGTGGCCGGGGTATTTGAAGCCCCTATGGATATTCCGGAAACAGTTATGGGTTCAAGCAGCGCCGCAGCCCTGGCAGAGCAACTGCTGGCGGAAGCGCGGGGCACCATGGTTCAGGAAAAAACTTACCCTATGGAAAGGGATATAAGTGATGAGGAGCCCCGAGTAGGGGTATTTATCTGCCGCTGTGGAACCAACATTGCCCGAGTGGTTGATGTCCCTTCAGTGGCAGGATATGCAAAAAGTCTCCCCTTTGTTGTTCATGCGGAGGAAAATCTTTACACCTGCTCCACGGATACCCAGAAAAATATTATTGATACCATCAACAAGTACCAGTTAAACCGGGTTGTAGTCGCTTCCTGTTCTCCCCGCACCCATGAGCCGCTTTTTCGGGATACCCTCCGGGAAGCTGGGATCAATAAGTATCTTTTTGAGATGGCCAATATCCGGGATCAGTGTTCCTGGGTACATGCCTCAAATCCCGGACCAGCCACCGAAAAAGCTAAAGACCTGGTTCGAATGGCGGTGGCTCGAGCTACCACCCTTGAACCAGTACACGAAATTCCCATGCCGATTATTCAGTCTGGTCTCATTATCGGTGGCGGAATTGCGGGAATGACTGCTGCTCTTTCCCTCGCCGAGCAAGGATTTGATGCCTACTTGGTGGAAAAGGAAAAAGAACTGGGGGGTAATTTTCGTAAACTTTATTATACTACTGATGGTTTGAACCCGAAGGAATTTTTAGACGGTCTTCTGAAAAAGGTCACTGCTCACCCTCATATCAAGTTATATACTGAGGCGGAGATAGAAGAGCTTTCCGGGTATGTGGGGAAATTTAAAACCAGAATCCGCACGAATGGAAAAATCGAGGAACTCTCACACGGGGTGGTTATCTTAGCGACCGGTGCTCAGGAATATCAACCCACTGAATACAGTTATGGACTGAGCGATCGGGTCCTGACCCAGCGCTTCCTGGAAGAAAAACTGGCTCAGGGGGACGAGAATTTTAAGAAGGTAAAGACAGTAGCAATGATCCAGTGTGTGGGATCCCGGGACGAAAAGCATCCTTACTGCAGCCGGATCTGCTGCACTGAAGCAGTAAAAAATGCGCTTAAACTGAAAGAATTAAATCCGGAGGTGAACATTTATATCCTTTACCGTGACATAAGAACCTATGGATTTAATGAACTCCATTACAAAGAAGCCCGGGAAAAAGGGGTGGTTTTTATTCGCTACGAAGTTGACCGGAAACCAGAAGTAAGTGTAGGGGAAGGAAGGGTTCAGGTAAAAGTATTTGACGAGATTCTCAATTGTCCTATCCATATTAATTCCGATTATTTGATTTTAAGCGCGGGAATTCATCCCCGTCCGGATTGTGAAGACCTGGCGAAAAAGCTGAAACTTCCTCTGAATGCAGATAAATTTTTCTTAGAGGCACACATGAAACTTCGGCCTCTCGACTTCTCCAATGAAGGATTCTTCATGGCGGGTATGGCCCATTCTCCCAAATTCGTCAATGAAAGTATTGCTCAGGCCCGCGGCACTGCAGCCCGGGCAGCCACCATTATTTCCAAAGATACCCGGAACGTGGGAGGAGCAATTTCGGTAGTGGATCAGGAACGATGCGCTGCTTGTCTTACCTGTGTGCGGGAATGTCCCTTTCATGTGCCCGTCATCACCGAAGAAGGCGTGGCCTATATCGAACCGGCTGCCTGCCAGGGCTGTGGAATATGCGCCGGTGCCTGTCCCCGGAAGGCAATCGAGGTCCAGCACTACAAAGATAGGCAAATCATTGCTAAGTGCGAGAGCATCTTAGAACCTGCTCGAGCTAATGCCGGAGCACTATGATTGCTACTTAGGAAGAAAGGAAACTTGATGACGGATTTTGAACCTAAAATAGTAGCTTTTTGCTGTAATTATTGTGCTTATACTGCTGCTGATCTAGCGGGATCAATGCGGCTGGAATACTCTCCGCACATTCGGATAATAAAGCTTGAATGCACCGGAAGACTGGATACCATTCATCTCCTGAAGGCTTTTGAGGGAGGAGCGGATGCGGTTTTTGTGGCCGGGTGAATGGAGGGAGAATGCCATTTCCTGGAAGGAAATGTAAGGGCTAAGAAGAGGGTAAACTATTCCAAAAAACTATTGAAAGAAGTAAAAATTGAGCCAGAACGCCTTAAAATGTTCAATATGGGTGCTTCTGATGCCCAGGAATTTGCTAAGGCAGCGGATGAAATGACCAGAATAGCTAAAGAACTGGGTCCCAGTCCGATTAAGAAACAAAAGAGTGAATCTACTTAAAACTAAGAGGATTAAATAAATGATTGTTGCGGAAAGGAAATCTTTCGAGGAAATAAAAGAAATGCTGGGAGCGGCCAAGAAGATCCTCATTGTTGGTTGTGGAACCTGCGTTGC
>JAZDOO010000061.1:0-12470 GCA_043798555.1 Pseudomonadota bacterium
GTCTCTTATTGCTTTTAGCCCTGCTTCATCGAGAACCGTATACCCGGAGCTTTGAATAATCTTAAGGGTTTTCACCGTTCCCTCGAGGGTAATAACAAAATGGACAACTACTGTTCCTTGTAGTTGCCTCATTCTTGCTGCCTGGGGATAGGTTTTGTGCCGGTCAATCCGTAACCGCACCATAGCCAGATAATCATTTAAGGTTGTTTGGGGGGTCCCTGATTCCAGCCTTCGAGGGTTCCAGGCTGATATAGTGGGCTTAGGAGCGTTTATTACCTCCGGCACATTAATTTCTTGTACCCTGCCCAGATGAGGATATTCACCCGGCACACTGTTTGTTGGCTCCGGGAGTTTTTCCACCAGGCTGTTCACGTTCACCTTGGTTATGGTTTTTGTCTCCTCGGGGGGTTTGATTCGGGTCCGGGGCTTGGGAAAACTCCTTTCCTTGGGTTTTGATATATCATTTATTGATACCTCGATACGAGTTACGTTTTTTGTTGCGCTAAAAAGACCATTAAGGTAGCCAATGAGCATTACGTGTACCCCTAAGGAAACACAAAACAAACTGCCCAGGATCCAGTTTGGTCCTCTTTTTTGGTTCCCCATCAATGGCGCCACCTCAAAATGGTTTTTCCGTGGCCAAGACCAATCGTCCTGCACCGGCTGATTTAGCTACATCCATAACCATTACCGCCTTGTTTACGGTAACCGCCTGATCGGCCTTGATTACTACCAGCTTATTCTGGTCGTTCCCAATCATTTCCTTTAATCGTTGAAAAAGGGTTGCCAAAGAGACCTCCTCCCTGCCAAGAAAAGGTTTCCCTTCGCGATTTATATATACGGTAATCTCCTCTTCCGTCTGCGGTGCAGAGGCCTTAGCCTGGGGAAGTTTGATCGTGATTCCTTCATCCACCATAAAATTGGTGGTGAGCAAAAAATATATCAGGAGGAGAAAGACCATATCAATCAGGGGGGTCATGGGAATATCCACCTTCAAACGTGGTCTTGACTTTAAATGTGCCAGCATAAAAAAACTCCTCTTAAGCTTATTTACCCATCGCTTTGATAAACTGGACGATTCCATCTCGGAGTTCAGCTTCGAACGTATCTACTCGATAGACGAGATAGCTATGTGCCACCACCGTTGGAAGTGCTACTATCAGACCAAAGGCAGTGGTTAAAAGGGCTTCCCAGATTCCTCCTGCGAGGACTGCGGCATTCACTTTACCCCCCATCTGTTGAATTACCATGAAGGCTCTAATCATTCCGGTAACTGTTCCTAATAATCCGAGTAACGGAGCAATATTGCCAATAGTAGCTAACGCCGATAAATACCGAGAAAGTTCCCTCACTTCTTCGTCGGTGGCATGGACAATCACGGTTTCAAAGGCGTCTTGATCTTGATCCTTTACCTCGATGGCATGCTCCAGTATCCTGCCCATGGGGGATTTGCTCTTCCGGGCCAACTCTAAGGCAAGTGTATTCTCACCCTTGCGCATATGTTGAGTAACCTTTTCCACTAATCCAAAACCTCGGACGCGCACGCGGGAAAACACGATGAGTCGTTCCAGAAAAATGGCAAGGGCCATCACTGAACATAAAAGTATGGGCCACATAAGCGGCCCTCCCTTCAGAAAAAAATCAGTTATTGCCAAGTATCCTCCTTGAGTAGTTTTTTAATTTCTCTTTCATTCCTCTCCTATAACCTATCTTCAACATCCGGCTCACCATCGTAATTTACATCCCTGGTACGTTTCACCAGTACTTCTAATTCATTGTACTTTTCCCACACGTCTGGTTTTCCATCTTTATTGGTATCCTCTTCCACCGCCACCAGCTTTCCTCGGTTGTAGCAATACCGAATGTCCATTTGGCCATCGCTATCATTATCCTTCTCTGCCCGGATAGCCTCTTCTCGGTCGTTGTAAAACCAGGTGAGACTTAGGACGTTCGTTCCATCTTCATACTCTTCGCTTTTATAAAGTTTACCATTTTCATTATAAAAATTTCTTTGTTCCCACTGTCCATCCCCGTTTTCATCAATCTCCTCGAGTTTTACCCCCTTTTTTGTGTAAAAGCAGCGATTATTTAGTTTACCGTCCCCATCACTATCCAGCTCCATTACGTTTGACCAATGAGGGTTATTTAACCACTCGGTTATCTCAAACCGGCCATCTCCGTCCCTGTCTTTTATGAGTTTATAACGAATTCCCTCTTTATCGTAAAAAATTTTGAGATCTGGTTTTCCATCATGGTTAAGATCGTGAGTCTCCACGCTAAGTTTCCCTTTTTCAAACTGGGTCACAACTTCCATAAACCCATCACCATCATAATCTTGACTTGTTTTGACTGGTTCACTATTTCGGTAAGTAGTGATAGTGTCAATTCGTCCATCATAATTTGTATCGTGCTCGATTTTTTCAATTGAGCCGTTAGTATCAAAAGTAAAAAAGACATCTTTTTGTCCGTCGAGGTTTGTATCCTTGCCCTGATACACTGGTTTTCCTTCTTTAAAAAAGCAGACGACCTCCTTTTTACCGTCCCCATCCAGGTCCTTATGGCTCTCCTTTGGAAGGCCATTCTCATCGAAGATGATAATTTCTTCTTCCTTGCCATTTCCATCATTATCAAGATGTCTTTCCATTGTTTTATCATCTCTATATTTTTCCCAGATATTCACCGTTCCGTCTTCACCTACATCCTTGTTATAAATGGTGAGTTTCCCCTTCGCAAAATAAAAAATGCTTTCAAATTTACCGTTTCCATCGGAGTCTTTTTCTATCTTCAGAGGACGTTCCTGCTCGTCAAAAACAGTAACTTGGTCCACGGCTCCCGAACTATCGGAGTCCACTTCGCATCTGGTTCTTTTCCCATTCTCAAAATAGTGCCAGTTGTCAATCCTTTGATCACGGTTCGTATCCTGCTCAAGCCTCACTAATTTTGAATTCTGGTAATACTGAAACTGATCCATGATCCCATCCGCATTTGAGTCAATCTCCATCTTGGTCATGTTCCCTTGATCATCGTAATGGGCAATGTGGTCCACTATTCCATCGTTGTTGAGATCTTCTTTAATACAATTTTGGGATGAGTCTTTTGCGTATCCCGGGGTAACCCAAAAGAGACCTGTAAGCGTCAAAAAGACCAAAATCATCAAATGATAAGGCGCCTTACAGGTTTTTTTAAGTACCATCATCGTTTCGACCCTTTTGTAAACGAAATTCCACCCGGTTATGATTAATTTTTAAATTATACCGTATTTTATACAGGTTGGCAATGCAGCTTACGCACAGATGTTAATGTAGTCTGTCCCTTTTTAAGATTTAAGAGAAAAGCCCACTCTTCTTATGATTGACATCAGATATGAGAATTGTGTACTGATATGAAAATTGTGTACTGATTGAAATCTCATTAACTGGATTGCCACAATGGAGGAACTATGGCTGAACGAGAAGTATTTTGGAATATTGCCCATACCTGGCTCTTTTATGTTTTAGCTGCTTTATCGGTATTCGTTTTTATTGCTGGCTGTTACCGTAATCTCTACGCTTGGTTTACAGGTTGGCCTATTCAAGGAACGGCCAATTGGCCACTTATTTTTAGGAGGGTTTTGAAGGATGTTTTTGGAAACGTAAAGATTTTTCTGGGAGACCTCTTTGGTGGGTTAACCCACCTTTTTATCATGTGGGGTTTTTTTGTTTTATTCCTTGGGACAGTTCTCTTGGCTTCTCATGAGTACCTCTTCACTTATCTAAGAGGTTCCCTATTTGAATATTATGAATTAGTGTTGGACGTCTTTGGCTTATTATTTGTGGTGGGTTTGGTGATGGCCATCGTCCGGAGATATGTGCTCAAGGCAGGAAAAATGAACAATCTTACCGAGGACGTTTTCATACTGCTTTTACTTCTAACAATAGGGATTACCGGTTTTTTGATTGAGGGGTTTCGTCTGGCAGCAGACCCTAAACCCTGGATGAACTGGTCCCCGGTAGGAGCTTTTCTTGCTTCATTCCTTGGTGGAGAAACAAAAGCCTGGCATCTTTTCTTTTGGTGGACCCATGTGGTTCTGAGTTTACTCTTGATTGCCTACATACCGTTTTCCAAACTGTTTCATCTCATTGCTGGCTCCGTCACTGTAGCACTCGATACCTTACCTTCAGAAGTGTTAACTTTGGAAGAACGTGAAAAGGTTAAACAAGATTTTGGACAAAAGCATATCATTGGAATGGATGCCTGCACCCGGTGTAACCGGTGCGAAAATAAATGTCCTTCCCACTTGAGCGGGGAATTGCTCTCCCCCCGGGGAATAAATCAGAAGGTCAAGGCGTATGTTAAAGAGAAGTATGGTTTTCCTCGTCTAGTAAATGAATTTTTGAAAAAACCAGTATCCGAACTCGCAAGAGAGACGGTAATGTCGGGGGAGGAACCCTGGATGTGTACTACCTGCCGGGCATGTGTGGAAGAGTGCCCTATAACCATAAATAGCTTAGATTTAATCCGGCAGATGCGTGCTCTCAAAGTTGAAGAGGGAACGCAAGTCCCCACGATGGTGGGAGAAACCTTGGAATCAGTTTTTAAATACGGAAACCCCTATCAAGGTCAAAAAAATAAGCGAATGGAGTGGACAAAGGACCTGGAGATTAAGAATTTCTCTAAAGGAGAAAGCGCCGAACTGCTCTATTTTGTGGGTTGTGGTCCTTCTTATGATAGCCGTCTCCAAGAAATAGCCCGAAGCGCCGTAAGGGTATTCACCGCACTGGGATTGGATTTTGGTATACTGGGGAACAAGGAATCCTGCTGCGGGGATGTTGCTAAACGGACCGGAGAAGATGGATTGTTGGAGGAAGTGGTGACTAAAAATTATGAGCTTTTTGAAGAATTCGGGATAAAGGAGATCGTCACTACCTGCCCTCACGGTTTAAAGATGTTCCGAGACGAGTACCCTCTCTATAAGGAAAAACTGGCTATTGAAACCGAGGATGAATTGAAAGTTCAACATTATACGCAACTTCTCGCCCATCTGATCAAGGAGGGGAAATTGAGGTTTTCCAAGGAACTGAAAAAGCGCGTAACCTATCACGACCCCTGTTACTTAGGAAGGCACTGTGGCATCTTTGATCCTCCTCGCGAGATCATTAAAGCTATTCCAGGAGTTCAGTTTGTGGAGATGAAGCGAAACCGGAGAGACAGCTTCTGCTGTGGTGGGGGTGGGGGGCGTTTATGGATGGAGGAATTCGAGGCAAAAGAAAAAATTTCCGAAATTCGGGTCCGGGACGCCGCTGAAGTGCAAGCTCAAATCCTGATCACTGCCTGCCCTTTCTGTATGAGTATGCTGGAGGATGCAGTGAAAACAGCCGGATATGAGAAGACGATGGGGGTAAAAGATATTTTAGAGTTGCTGGTGGATTTACTGTAAAAATCCAAACGGAAAATTTCTATAAACCCCAACAGCGGGATTTTAAGTAGGATTCTGATTTGACGCTCCAGGTTAATGAAATTTTTTATAGTATTCAGGGGGAGTCTTCCTACGCAGGCTGGCCCTGCATTTTTATAAGACTCACGGGCTGCAACTTGAGGTGTTCTTACTGTGACACTGTGTTTGCATATGAAGAAGGCGAGGAAAAAAGCATCTCCCAGGTTTTGAAGGAAATCCAGAAATTTCCGTGCAATTTAGTTGAAGTAACCGGCGGTGAACCGCTCATTCAAAAAGAAACTCCTTTATTAGTGGAGCGTCTCCTCAAAAAAGGATACAAGGTGCTTTTAGAAACGAATGGAAGTTTAGATATCAGTCAGGTTACCGCTCAGTGTATAAAAATTGTTGATTTTAAATGTCCGAGCAGTGGCATGAGTCACGCCAACAATCTGCAAAATATAAACTGCCTCTCCGAGCACGACGAAGTTAAGTTTGTAATCGGAAACCGGGAAGATTTTATTTTTGCAAAGAATTTAGTAAGGGATATCCAAAGCAAGGCATCTTCTAAAAACTTGCTTCATTTCTCTCCGGTTTTTGGGACGTTAGCACCCGGTGAATTGGCGAAATGGATTTTGGAAGAGAAATTAATGGTTCACCTTCAGCTCCAGCTCCATAAAATCATCTGGCCCTTAGAAAAAAGGGGCGTATAAAATGAAAAAAAAGGCAGTGGTGCTTCTTAGCGGGGGAATGGACTCGGCAACCTCCATGGCGATTGCCAGAAAAGAGGGGTTTGAGCTTTATGCTCTAAGTTTCACTTATGGTCAAAGGCACGCCATGGAGGTGGAAAAGGCAAAAAAGCTTGCTGAGCATTTTGGGGCCAAGGATCATCTCATTCTTTCCCTTGATCTCCCCAAAATTGGGGGCTCAGCGCTCATTTCCAAAGAGATTCCTTTGCCCAAAGGAAGAAGTCTCGAGGAAATCGGAAAGGAAATTCCCGCCACCTACGTGCCCGCAAGAAACACTCTTTTTCTTGCTTACGCCCTTGCCTGGGCTGAAGTTATTGGCGCCGGAGATATAGTTATCGGGGTAAACGCTTTAGACTACAGTGGCTACCCTGACTGCCGGCCAGCATATATCCGTGCTTTTGAGGAGATGGCCAACTTAGCCACCAAAGCAGGGGTAGAAGGAAGGATCCATTTCCGGATTCATACCCCACTGATTAATCTCCGTAAAGCGGAAATTATTAAAATGGGAGTAGCCCTTGGAGTGGATTATTCCCTCACTCATAGCTGCTATGATCCTCTCCCTGACGGAAGGGCGTGCGGTGAATGTGACAGCTGCAAGCTTCGTCTCAAGGGATTTAAGGAGGCTGGATTTGATGATCCCATCTCCTACAGATAAAATTACTTTGGCTTTCATTTGTGCTCTGATTTTTTTAACTACTAAATTGTTCTGAAGGTATTAATCATTATGGGTACTATCAGGAGCTTTGTTGCCATTCCGCTTGAAGCTGAGATTGTTTCTCGCATCGAGAAAATCTATAAAGAGCTCAAGATGCTCCCGGCTGATGTGAAGTGGGTACAGCCCAAATCCATTCACCTTACGCTCAAATTTTTAGGTAGTATCGAAGAAGAAGCCATCGAGGGTATTGCGCAAGCGATTCAGCAAGGAATGAAAGGCTTCGCACCCTGGACGGTTGCCGTTAACAATGTTGGAGCATTTCCTTCGCTTCGGAATCCGAGAGTGGTTTGGATCGGCATTGAAGATAAAGGTGGTCAACTTATTACCCTCCAGAATCGGATTGAGCAGGCAATGTCCAAGCTGGGATTTGAGCCAGAAAAGCGGAAATTTTCCCCTCACTTGACCTTAGGCCGCGTACGGTCTCCCCGGGGAAAGAAGGAACTTATCCAGTACCTTATTGATGAACGAGAAAGAACCTTCGGAGACCTGAAAATTGATAGGGTGATACTTTTCAAAAGCGAATTACGTCCCTCTGGGGCCGTCTATACTGCCTTGAGAGAGTTTAATTTACATCAGCCATGGTAGTTCTCTTTATATACCTAAATAATTAAAATTTTCAATGACTTACTCAAGAAAAACGAGGGGGGAACGAAAAACCCTCCTAAAATGATTGACAGGATATTTTTCTGCGGAATAAAGCTTAAATTTCGGAAATTTAATTCGAATTTTCAGACCTAATTCTAAGAGGTTAGTTTATTGGGGTTTAACTATGGTGAAAAAGGTAGTCCTGGGGACACGAAACCAGGGGAAAATTGCCGAGTTTCGAACGCTCTTAGCCGGGGAAAAGCTGACCCTGCTTTCCTGGAAAGATTTTGACCATCCTTTTTTGGTGAATGAAGATGGAAAAACGTTTTGGGAAAATGCCTTAAAGAAGGCCGAGCTCACCGCCCGGATAACCGGTGAGGTTGCGATTGCCGATGATTCGGGATTAGAAGTTGATTTTCTGAAAGGCCGTCCGGGTGTACTTTCCGCCCGTTATGCTGGACCAGAGGCAAGCGCGGTTGAAAAGAACGCCAAATTGCTTGATGAATTGAAAGATGTTCCCCCCCCTCAACGGGGGGCCCGGTTTGTGTGTGCACTCGTTATTTATGCCCCTAATGGAAGATGGGAGTGGATGGAGGGAGAATGCCGGGGGATGATAACTGACTCTCCCCGGGGCAAGCATGGATTTGGCTATGACCCTCTGTTCCTGATCCCGGAACTGGGAAAAACGTTTGCTGAACTGGGGCCGGAAGTGAAAAACCGTATCAGCCACCGTGCTCAGGCAGTAAACAAGCTTCGTCCTCTCCTGGAAAGATTTTTCCCAGAAACATGAGGAGCGCTCTCATTTAGAAATGCTCCTGGTTGCTCCGGATACATTCTTGACTTACCTGCGGGGTAGGTGGTAGTATAAATTATTTTCGGGGCGTAGCGCAGCCTGGTTAGCGCGCATGCCTTGGGCGCATGAGGTCGGAGGTTCAAATCCTCTCGCCCCGACTGGAAACTGTGCTCTGGCCCGAGCGCCAAGCACTTCCCTCCTGAGCTTCTTTCTTAAAAAAATCACGATGGTGATAACCACCAGCACATTGATTACGCTGAAACAAATGATGAAAAATCCGTGAGCAGACATTGTTCTAATACCATATATTGTGGTCAATAACTCAATTGATACATTTTATAGTAGTTTTTCTTTGCTTTTTTTCTTTTTTTCTGCTACCATCCTACAAAATTATCGGTGATAAAATAAAACGTTTTATTTTTTCGTGGGGTTGAGGTTGGAGCCTTTTTGAACTCAAGGTTTTTTTAAAAGTGGGGTTCCATGAAAATTAAAGCAATAGAAGTGGTTGGGTTTAAATCGTTTTTTGAGAAAACTTCGTTAGCTTTTTTCCCAGGCATCACCGCTATGGTGGGGCCTAATGGATGTGGCAAAAGCAATATTGTTGATGCTATTCGCTGGGCAATGGGGGAACAGAGTGCCAAACATCTTCGGGGCACTTTGATGGAGGATGTGATTTTTAATGGGAGTAAGAGCAAGAAACCCCTGGGAATGGCAGAGGTTTCTCTTACCTTTTCCAATGAAAATGGCAATACTCCACTTTTATATAAAGATTTTACCGAGATTCAGATAACCCGCCGTCTTTTTCGTTCGGGGGAAAGCGAATATTACATCAATAAGGCACCCTGCCGACTCAAAGATATTACTGAGCTGTTTATGGATACAGGGGTGGGAACAAAAGCGTACTCCATTATTGAGCAGGGCCGGGTAGATACAATTATCAGTGCGAAACCCATTGAAATTAGATCTTTGATTGAAGAGGCGGCAGGGATTTCAAAGTATAAAGTCCGGAAACAAGAAGCACTCCGGAAAATGGAAGCCACCCGGCAAAATCTTCTCCGGATAAATGATGTGCTGAGAGAAATCAAAAAACAAATTAGCTCCCTTGCCTACCAGGCCCAAAAATTAAAGCGATTCAAAGGCCTAAAAGAACGAATTCGCACCCTGGAGCTGGCGTCGAACTCCCAGAAGTATACCACCTTATACGGCTACTACACTCAGAAAAAGACGGAACTTGAAAGCCTTAAGGACAAACAGTCTCTCCTTATGACAGAGATGAATTCTTTCGAGGCAGCAATTGTTTCGAAAAAAACGCACCTTCAAGAATATGAAGAAAAATATACTACCACCCAGGGAAAAAGCTTGGAAATCAAGTATGCTCTCCGAGAAGAAGAAAATAACATTGAGCGTCACCGAGAACGGATTAGCGATTTAGAAAAAATTAGCCATAAGGCCACTCAGGAAATAGAGGAGCATCTCGATCGTCTCCGGTTGGAAGAGGGAGAAGTCTCTACGTCCAAAGCCCTCAAAACCGAGCTCCAGGAAAAAGCATCTGAAGCTGAAGGTAAGCTAAAGGAAGAGGAAGAAAACCTCTCTGAGGTTAAAAGGAATTTTGTCAGCATTCAGAAAGACCTTGAACACCAGAGGGAATCCCTGTTTAACGTTCGGTATGAAATCGGTCGCCGGGGAAATATTATCAGTCAGGAAGAAAAGACAGGGAGTGAGTGCCGGCGGCGTTTAGAACAAAATTGGGAAGAGGTGCGGAGGACACAGTCTCAACTGGAGGAAGCAAAAAGGCAAGAAGTCAAGCTTAATGAAATCTTGGAAAAAAATCGCCAGGAAAAAGACTTGCTGGAAAAAGAACAGGACACCCATGAGAACGTTATTGCGCTTTTGAACAAAGACGCTAACGAGATTACCGCGGCTCTCGCCGAATTCAAGGAAAAACAAGCACGATGTGAGTCTCAGCGTGAAGCCCTTCAGGAACTTTGTAATAATTTTGAAGGGTGTAGTGAAGGCGTCCGCGCTATTATGCAGAGAAAAAAAGGGCAGAAGGCAGAAGAGAACGGTATTCATGGACTTGTGGCCGATTTCGTTGAGACTGAACCGTCTCTGGAGAAAGCGGTGGAGGCAGTTCTGGGTGACAAGCTTCAGTATATAGTCGTAAAAAGCCAGGCTGAAGGGGTTGAGGCGATTGAATACTTGAAGTCCCAGTCTCTGGGGCGGGGAACGTTTGTTCCGGTAGAAACCGAAAGGTTCTCTGTGCTTGAAGATACCAAAGATACGTCTTCGGGGTACCATGCTACCCCATTGATACATAAAGTTAAAATTAGGGAGGGGTACTTTCCCATCGTTCGTTACTTGTTAGGAGATGCGCTTTTGGTGGAAAATTTCCTTCAGGCAATCGAGCTCTGGAAAGACAATAAGTCGAAAAATACTCTCGTCACTCAGGATGGTGAAGTAATTGATCCCATGGGCATCATTACCGGAGGCATTCACAATGGCAGCGGAACTGGATATTTAAACAAGAAAAGGGAAATAAAAGAATTAGAACAAAGACTTTTTTCTTTAGCCCATGAGTTGAGTGATCTGCAAAAGAGAAAGGCAATAGTGACAAATGAACTGAACGATAAAGAACACTCTTTAAAGCGCGTTCGGGAGAAGCTGGTTCAGCAAAAGCTTTCTCTCCAAAATCTGGAAAGAGACCTCCGTCAAACCACCGAAGAACTTCAAAGGTTTCAGCAAAAATTAGAATTCCTTGTCCTGGAAAAGGAAAAATTGACGAGTGAATTGGTTGAGTTAGAGGAAGACTTGGAAATGAATCGGTCTGACCTGGAAACATTGGAGTCGAATCAGGCCCTCCTCGAGGAGAGCTTTTCAAGGCTTCAGGAAAAGGAGAAAGAGTATCGGGAAAAGATTGAATTGCAGGTAAAGTGTTTTGACCACGACAAGATGGAGCTTATGGATTTGAAGGCACAGATTTCCAGTTTGACCTCCACGCTCACCTTGCGAGAAAAAACTTTGGTAAACTGCAGGACGGAAATATCCAAGTGTAAACAAGCTAAAGAGGAGGCCGAACAGGAGTCAGGGGAGTTAAGGGAGAATATCGAAACTGCTTTAACCAGAATACATGATTTAAGCCAAGTCTATCAGCACTATCAGGATGAGCTCGGGGAACAAGAACGTGTACTTAATGAAGAGCGGGATAGCCTTCAGAACCTTGAAGAAAAACTAAAGGCAGATCAAAAAGAGTTTAATACCCTCCAACTCTCCATCCAGGATCTTGGCCATGAACTTTCTGAACTCAGGTCTAAAATGCAATACCTGGAAGATGCAATGATGACTAAATATCATGTATCGTTAAGTGAGGTGGCAGGCCAATATCCGCCGGAAGACTATCCTGAGGAGGAGATAAAAACCAAATTAGAAAAATTAGAACGGGCCCGGGAAAAAATGATCGAGGGGATTAACTTTAATGCTGAAAGGGAATATGAAGAGCAGATGGAGAAATATCAATTTTACCAGACGCAAACCGAAGATCTAAACACATCATTACATTCTCTTCAGGAGGCAATCGGTAGAATAAACCGTACCAGCCGGGAGCGATTTCAAACTGCCTTTCAAAAGATTAACGAAAACTTTCAGGGGATCGTGCCCCTCATTTATGAAGGAGGAAAGGGGGAACTTAACCTCACTGATGAAGATGATCTCCTGGAAACGGGCGTGGAAATTATGGTTCAACCTGCAGGTAAAAGCCTGAAAAGCATTACGCTCCTCTCCGGAGGAGAAAAGGCACTTGCCGCCATTAGTTTGCTTTTTTCCCTTTATCTTTTCAAACCCACTCCTTTCTGCCTGCTCGATGAGGTTGATTCACCCTTGGATGATGCAAATGTTGACCGCTTTGTTACAATCCTTAAAAAATTTACCCCTGATTCCCAGTTTATCCTGGTCACTCACAATAAAAAGACCATGGAAACTGCTGATATTTTGTACGGTATTACCATGGAAGAGCCCGGGGTATCAAAAATCGTTTCCGTCCGGCTCAATTGAACGTCTCGGAAATTCTACTATTCCATCATTCCACCGTTCCATTATTCCTTTGTGGCGGAGGGTGTCAATCAAGGTCGTAGAGATGATCTGACGGGAGGAGGGCTTATTCGCAGCCTTGGTGGTTGGTCGGAAATAAAGCAGTCTCGTCTTAAGGGAGTCCGTATTAAGAGT
>JAZDOO010000177.1:0-14516 GCA_043798555.1 Pseudomonadota bacterium
GGATATTAACCGATTATCAGCCGAGGAATGGATAAGTGCCCATGAAGGAGTTGTCGGTGAAGAATCGCTCGAGCTATTATCGCGGTATGGTATTCCAGTTGCTGAATCCTCTGTGGCAAAGGATGAAGATGAAGCAATCGCTCTGGCTGAACAGATCGGGTATCCAGTAGTGATGAAGGTGGTTTCTCCCGACGCAATCCATAAATCAGAAGCAAAGGGGGTTGCGTTAGATATAAAGGACAAGGATGAAGTGAGAAGCGCCTTCCACATGATCAGGGATAATCTATATGAGTATAAACCGGACGCTGATTTCATAGGGATACGGGTGCAGAAAATGGCCTGGGAAGGTTATGATATGTTCATTGGGGGAAAGTATGATCCTTCTTTCGGTCCAGTGGTGTTATTTGGCCTTGGCGGGGTTTACGTGGAGATGTTTAAGGATGTGAATATTGCCCTTTGTCCGGCGTCAAATGATGAAATCCAGGCTAAGGTTAAAAAACTGAAATCATATTCTATGCTAACGGGCGCTCGAGGCAACCAGAGAGTTGATATTCAGGGGTATATCAATTGTATGCTACGAACCTCTTACCTGATGGCTGATTTTCCCCGGATTAAAGAATTGGATATAAACCCGCTTAGGATACTTGCGGATGGTTCGGGGGTGGTGGCTTTAGACGCAAGGATAAGAATCGAATAGGAGGACACTGCCTTGACTTTAGCAGGGTAAAATGATAAGTATTAATTGGGTTTTGGGTCTGATTCTTCTGAAAAAGAGCCTTCGTAATTTATCAAAAGGAAATGCCCGATGTGTGATGTTAATGCTTATATCCAGAGAGCAGGAAGGGAAGAGCTGATCTTGGAAAATGTTGACTCAGTGGAGGCGGGAGAGGGAACACTCAGACTCTCCAATATTTTTGGGGAGGAAAAGGTGGTAAACGGGAAATTAAAAAGTTTTTCTCTTCGGGAGAATAAGATTATCCTGATCGAAAGCTCTTGAATTGCTTTCGGTTACTCTAAGACAATCAACGCATAACGTTTTTATTTTGGTTGTACCCCGGGGAGTTCCTCCGGGGTTTTTCTTGGTATACCGTTACAAGGGAAAAACCTAATTGACAGCATTTCCATGGAAATCGGAATTGACATCATCGAAATTGCCCGGATTGATCGTTTGCTGAAAAAGTATCCGAATTTTCGGCATCGGATTTTTACTGAACAGGAGATTGCTTACTGTGAACAAAAAAAATATCCGGCTCAGCATTATGCGGCCCGGTTTGCTGCCAAAGAGAGCATCATGAAAGCTTTGGGATCAGGATGGACGGAAAATATTCGTTGGAAAGATCTTGAAATTGTTGCCACTCCATCTGGCAAACCCATTGTTCGGTTACATGGTAAGCCTAACTCAGTGGGTACGGAGATGAGTATAAAAGAGATCAAGGTTTCCCTTTCCCATTGTGGGGTTTATGCTGTAGCAGTTGCGCAGGTAATTAAGGCTTAAGGTTTTTTCCTTCAATAATAAGATGCAGGGTACCCGGTGTATGATACAGGATACAGGAAGCCAAGTAGCGATTTTTACCTGGAGCTTGACAACCAACAATAATGATATTACTTTCACTTGAGAACCAAATAATTAATAAGGTGCCCTTTTCTACCAGAAGAATGGAGCTTTAAGGAGAAAAAATAATGGCCAATACTCTTCAGGATACTCAAATTGTAATCCCGGAAATACTCCCTCTATTACCAGTCCGGGATGTAGTGATATTTCCCTACATGTTTCTCCCCCTTTTTGTAGGGAGAGAGAATTCTATAAAAGCAGTTGAAGAGGCGTTAACAAAGGACCGCCTTATCTTTCTTGTTACCCAGAAAGACCCTACTCATGACACTCCCAGCCCTGATGATATTTATCGAGTCGGAGTAGTGGCAACGGTGGTGAAGATGTTGAAGTTGCCGGATGGGAGAATAAAAATCTTGATCCAGGCCCTAAAGAAGGCTCACATTATCGAGTACACCCAGACTGATCCCGTATTTATGGTGAAGATTGAAAAGATGGAAGAACCGGTACATACCGAAACTTCCATTGAAATTGAAGCTATAATGAGAAATATCCGGGAACAGTGTGAAAAAACGCTTTCGTTACGAGGCCTCCTTACGAATGAAATCATGATGGTGCTGAACAACATTGAAGATGCAGGAAAACTGGCGGATATTGTGGCTTCCAATTTAGATCTTAAAATAAGCGAATCCCAGGAAATTCTCGAAATGATTGACCCCATTCAAAGGCTCAAAAAGGTGAATGATGCCTTGACCAGAGAACTTCAAGTATCCACCATGCAGGCCAAAATCCAGAATCAGGCTAAGGAGGAAATGACCAAAACCCAGCGGGAATATTTTCTCCGGGAGCAGTTGAGGGCGATACGGGCAGAGTTGGGGGAAATGGATGAAAAAGCGAGCGAAATCAAAGAGTTTAGTGAGAAAATTAAAAAAGCCAAGATGCCCAAAGAGGTTGAAAAGGAGGCAGATAAGCAGCTAACCCGTTTAGAACAAATGCATCCCGATGCTGCAGAAACCAGCATTGTGAGAACCTTCCTGGACTGGCTTGTAGAACTACCATGGAGTAAATCCACCAAAGATAACTTGGATATTAAAAAAGCCAAGCAGGTATTGGATGAGGACCATTATAACCTCGAAAAGGTGAAAGAAAGAATTTTAGAATATTTAGGCGTTCGAAAACTGAAAAAAAAGATGAAAGGCCCCATTCTTTGTTTTGCAGGACCACCAGGGGTGGGAAAAACTTCTCTGGGAAAATCCATCGCCCGGGCGCTGGGAAGAAAATTTGTGCGAATATCCCTGGGGGGGATCCGGGATGAAGCGGAAATTCGCGGTCACCGGCGCACGTATATTGGCGCTTTGCCAGGGAGGATTATTCAGGGAATTAAACAGGCAGGGACAAACAATCCGGTATTCATGCTGGACGAAATTGATAAGGTTGGAGCAGACTTCCGGGGTGACCCCTCCGCCGCCCTTCTGGAGGCGTTAGATCCCGAGCAAAATTTTGCCTTTAGCGATCATTATCTTAATGTAGCCTTTGACTTGTCTAACGTGATGTTCATTACCACTGCAAACCTGGTTGACCCAATATTATCGGCACTTAAGGATCGGATGGAGACTATCACGCTTTCTGGGTACACCCATGAGGAAAAGCTTCATATTGCCCGACACTTCCTACTGCCTCGCCAACTGGAAGAAAATGGAATCACAAGTCGCGATTTAGATATTTCAGATGAGGCGCTTCTCACCATCATTTCTCAATACACGCAAGAAGCAGGCCTCAGAAATCTGGAGCGGGAAATCGCTTCTATTTGCCGTAAAGTGGCGCGTAAGATTGCTGAGGGGAAAAAAGAACCCACGCGAGTAACCAAAGGGAATGTGCATACGTTTCTTGGTGTTCCCAAACATCTTCCGGAAGCCGAACAGGAAGAAGATATGATAGGAATTGCCACGGGATTGGCGTGGACCCAGGCAGGAGGAGAGATTCTTTACGTGGAAGTCTCTCCTCTACAAGGTAAGGGTCAACTTCTGTTAACCGGGCAGTTGGGGGATGTGATGAAAGAATCGGCCCAGGCTGCCTTGAGCTACACTCGCTCCCGGGCAGGAACGTGGGGGCTTCCTGGCAATTTTTACGAAAAGCGGGATATTCACATTCATGTTCCTGCCGGGGCTATTCCTAAAGATGGCCCATCCGCCGGGGTCACTATGGCAACGGCTTTGGTTTCTGCCCTTACCAAAATTCCCGTTCGCAAAGATGTAGCCATGACTGGAGAGATTACCTTACAGGGGAGAGTGCTTCCGATCGGGGGGCTGAAGGAAAAGGCCCTTGCGGCTCTCCGGGCGAAAATAGCCACCATCATTGTCCCGGAGAAAAATCGCAAAGATCTTGAAGATATTCCAGCCCATATCCGACGAAAAATTAATTTCGTATTTGCCAAGAACATGGATGACATTTTAGAGGTCGCACTGGTAAAAAAGAAAAGGACCAGGGCGATTAGGAAGAAAGCGTGAAACTTTCTGACCTCGGAGAGTTTGGTTTCATCAATCGCATTGCTTTGCACCATCCTGCTCGCAATGATTCTGTCCTTAAAGGCATCGGCGATGATGCAGCGGTCATCTCCTTTACCGAGGAATTAGTGCTCCTGCTGAGCACTGATCAGTTGATTGAGGGGTTCCACTTTCGTTTGGACAGCACTGATGGTTGGAAATTGGGGTGGAAGGCCTTAGCAGTCAGTTTGAGTGATATTGCAGCCATGGGAGGAGTCCCTATAGGATTTACCTTGGGTTTGGGAATACCGGCTCGGCGGCTCTCAGTAGAGTTTTTGGATGATTTTTATAATGGGATTACGAGCCTTGGAAATACGATGGGAGTTGAGCTGTTAGGTGGGGACACTTCAGAAAGTGGGGAACGTTTCACCATTTCGGTAGCAATTGTGGGAAAAGCTTTTAAGGACAAAGTCATTTACCGGAGTGGGGGGAAGGACGGAGATGATCTCTATGTTACCGGCTGGGTCGGGGATGCTGCTCTTGGCCTGAGATTACTCGAAGAGCGCGTTAATGAAAAAGGGATGGAAAGGCTGCTGGAGCGACATTTATGCCCCACACCACGAACTAAGGAGGGGCAGGTCTTAGCCGAAAGAGAAGTTCCGCACGCAATGATTGATATCAGCGATGGCTTGCTTGCGGATTTGGGCCATATTGTGGAACAGAGTAAAATCGGGGCTGAGGTTGAGCTACCACGTCTGCCTTTATCTTCTGAGTTTCGCTCATGGGCAGCGGTTTATGCATCGGATCCAATGAAGTTAGCCTTTGGAGGAGGAGAAGATTATGAGCTCCTCTTTAGCGCATCGCCGGAGAAAAGGGAAGCAGTAGATTGCTTAAGCAGGGAATTGGCCTGTCCCATTACTCGTATCGGCAGTCTTTCCCGAGAAATTGAAGGGATTGTATTGCGGGATGAGAAGGGGAGGGCAACGAAAGCAAAACCCATAGGATATGACCATTTCAAGAGAGGCAACTATCTACAAAATAATTCCTAAATTCGAAATCCTAAATTCTACACAATATCAAATAGCCAAAATTCAAAATATGAACCAACTTTTTTTGGTGTGGTTTTGAACATTTGAATTTAGGATTTTGAATTAGATATTAGGATTTAAAAAATTTTTTCACCTTAATCTGTGACCTTCACTATAGATTCTTATGGACAGCGCAACCGTTAGAAAATTATTAGAAAGTGTCCGGTCAGGGGACCTTGAGGTTGATGAGGCCATAAAGAAATTAAAGCGGCTTCCATTTGAAGACTTAGGATTTGCCACCATTGACCACCATCGTCTTCTTCGGCAGGGCTTTCCGGAATGCATCTGGGGAGAGGGGAAAACTGCGGCCCAGATTATCACCATCATTGAAAAAATGATGGAAATGGAGCAGCCCATCATTGTAACCAGAGTGGATCAGGAAAAGGCGGAGAGTGTTCAAAATGCCTTTCCAAAAATGGAATATCATCCTGTTCCCAAGATGCTCACGTTTGCGCCGAAAGAGATTCCTCTCTCAGGTAAGGGAACGATTATGGTAATCACCGCGGGCACATCGGACATACCGGTTGCAGAGGAAGCGGTTCTTACGGCGCGAGTGATGGGAAATAACGTGGAAACTCTTTATGATGTGGGAGTAGCCGGTATTCATCGCTTAGTCGGCCAGCTTGAAAAGCTCGCTGAAGCACGAGTATTTATCGTGGTAGCCGGCATGGAGGGGGCGCTGCCGAGTGTAGTGGGGGGGCTGGTATCCAAACCGGTAATTGCGGTTCCTACCAGCATTGGTTACGGAACGAACTTTGGAGGTCTTGCCGCTCTCCTGGGAATGCTCAATTCCTGTGCATCAGGGGTTGCAGTAGTAAATATTGATAACGGTTTTGGGGCCGGATGCGTTGCCAGTTTGATAAATCGTCTTTGACTGCAATAAAAGGTCAAGAATGTTACTATGATATGAGGTTAGATAGATGCCGGAACTAAGAAAAGACCCGGTCACTGGACGTTGGGTCATTATCTCAACTGAAAGAGGAAAACGTCCCACCAGTTTCATTCCTCCTACTGAAAAACCCGTAACCCCAGGAGTGTTTTGTCCTCTTTGTCCAGGAAATGAGGATAAAACTCCACCAGAGGTCTATGCAATTCGCCCTGACGGGAGCAACCCTAACACCCCAGGGTGGACACTCAGAGTGGTGTCCAATAAATTTCCGGCTCTGATGATCGAGGGAGAATTAGATAAGCGAGGGGAAGGGATGTACGATAAAATGAATGGTATCGGAGCCCATGAAGTCATCGTGGAGACGCCCGATCACAGGAGTTTGCTATCTCAGCTTAAAGATCAGGCCTTTGAAAATGTACTCTTGGCCTACCAAGAACGAATTGTGGATTTAAAAAAAGACCTACGTTTTCGCTACGTTCTAATTTTTAAGAATCATGGTGCTGAGGCTGGAGCTTCATTAGCCCATAGTCATTCTCAACTGATTGCTCTACCGGTTATCCCCAAGAGGGTGGTGGAGGAAATGGAAGGAGCAAAAAAGTATTATGATTATAAAGACCGCTGTGTCTATTGCGATATTGTGCACCAAGAACTGAAGGACCAGGTCAGAGTAGTAGCTGAAAATACGGCTTTTCTTGCCATTACTCCCTATGCATCCCGGTCTCCTTTTGAGCTCTGGATTTTTCCGAAAAAACATTCTTCTTCTTTTATTAATACCCCTCAGACAGAATATGCCCCCTTGGCCAGCATATTTCGAGATATTTTGAGTAGATTATATGTGGGTATTGGAGATCCTCCTTACAATTTTACCCTCCATACGTCCCCGTTTGATGGGATGATCAACGATTACTACCATTGGCATTTTGAAATAATACCCAAGTTAAGCAAGATTGCCGGGTTTGAAATCGGCTCAGGTTTTTATATTAATGCAACTCCGCCAGAGGATGCAGCCGCTTTTCTTAGAGAAGTTAAACTGTAGAATGGTAGAGGAGGGGATTATGAAAAAAATTCTGGTAGCTGATGATGAAGAAAGTATCCGGATACTGTATCAAGAAGAGTTGGAGAAAGAAGGATATGCAGTGAATCTGGCTGCCAATGGGCGGGAGGCACTTGAATTACTCGATTCCTATGTTCCCGACTTACTCATCTTAGATATTCAAATGCCCGGTATAAGTGGCATCGAGATCTTGCAACAAGTTCGAAGTAGATTTCGGAACCTGCCGATTATCCTTTCCAGTGCCTATCCTGAGTATCAGCAAAATTTAGCGACCTGGGCATCAGATGCCTACGTGGTAAAATCCTCTAACCTGGAAAACCTCAAATCTGCCATCAGGAAAATTTTTGGATTACCGAAGTATGGTGGCTAAAAAACCCAGCTTTATTCGGCTGCGGCTCAGAGATAACAATGGGATCACGATAGTGGGGCTCATTGCTTTTATGGTTTGCCTCGCTATTATTGTCATGGTTTCCCTTTTAGTCCTTAGGGCGGGGAAAAGAGCAGCTTATGAAATTACCGCCAAACATGACTTACGGCTTTTTATAGATACTGAGAAAGCTTACTATGCGGAAAACGAAGAATATAGAGGGGATGAAGGCGACGTGATCAGCAACGTCCCGGATAAAGCTTCCACCTTTAGCTTAGAGGGTTTTACTCCCTCTGAAGGGGTCATTATCACTGTCATTTCTGCTAATCCCTTTATTGTTACGTCCAAGCATGTTAAGGCAAAAGCAGTCTTTGAATATAATTTTGAAGAAAGAATACTAAAGAAACGATAGGTGGCAAAATGGAAAATAAACAACGTTACAAAAGAAAATGGAGAAACTACCTTATTAATCAAGAAATACAACTGAAGATAGTATTAACGAATTTGGTGTATATGGTAATCGTGATAATGATAAGTCTTGCTGTTTTGTTATCCCCCCTTATGCATGACATGTTTTTTTCTAATGACCTTGACGTTCAATACCAGGCTGCACAAACCTTCCTCACTTTAGTCAAACGGTTGGTGCCGGCAGTAGTAATAATGTTTATTCTCATTTTTGTCCATCAGATTTTGATTACCCACCGGATTTGCGGTCCTTTGGTAAATTTCACCCATACCTTTAAAAGGATTGCGGAAGGTGATTTAACCAGGAAGGTTATCCTGAGGAAGGGAGATTATCTGAGGGATGAATGTGAGAAGATTAACGAGATGGTTGACTCATTGTCTCGCTTCATAGCCAACGTCAGAACTGACAGTGATAAGCTCGTATTGTTGCTGGAAGAAGTCATGGGAAAGGTTGAGGATTTTGATACAAAAAAGAAAATTGCTGAAGCGTTAGCGATTGTCAAGCAAGAGGCCCTCCTCGTTAAAAAGGATTTATCGATATTCAAAATTGAATAGTAATAGGCTATTCTTGCTTATCACGGGATAAGAGATGATTACTACGGATGACATACGGTTGAAATCTCCTTGACAAATCCAGATAGATAGTTAAATATAAAGCGCCAAATAAATGAGACCTATGGATAAAACAAATTTTAACTTTATTGTAAATTTTACCGGAAGGAGCACATGGCAACTCATAAATCAGCGTTAAAGAGAATCCGACAGAACGAAAAGAGACGACTTATCAATCGAAGTGTCCGGAGAAACCTTAGGTCGCGGATAAAGCTGGTATCCGTAGCAATTGAGGAAAAAGACTTCGAAAAAGCAAGAGAAACGCTTGCCCAGGCTATCCCGGTAATTGATAAAGCTGGATCTAAGGGGATCATTCATAAACGTAATGCTGCACGAAAAATTTCCCGCCTTACTCAAAGCGTTAATGCTCTAAAAGCCTGAAAAGCCTGCTTTCTCCAACAATTTTTCATATCCCTGGATCGTACTGAACATCATTATCCAATAAGGGCAGTAACATTGTTGCTAAGCCCTTATCTTTTCTTTGTTATTTGCTCAGCTCCGTGATCAGGTGTTCTAAAACAATTTTTGCCGGAATACGATGCTGGGTTTTGAGCGAAAGATCAGCTTCCCACAACCGCTCAAAGCAATGTTCCAATTTTGCCCGGGGAAATTTCTGGGTCTGAGGATACAGCTTTTTCCATAAGAAGTCTTTGATATTGAGGCTACTTCGGATTTTTTCTGGCTGCAGCTTTTGGTCTAAGAGGTAGCGTATTTTCATGAGCATCCGGAAATGACGGACAATCATAGGTAAAATCTTACGGGATTCTTCACCACTCTCCATGAGCTGAGAGAGGGCTTTTAAAGCCTCTAACAGTTTGCGATTACCGATATAGTCAGTCAGTTCAAAAATAGACTCAACCTTCAGGCTCGAGATAACTTTTTCTACATCTTCCCGGGTGATTTTTCTCCTCTCGCCGATAAAAAGGCACAGTTTTTCCATTTCATTTGATAGATCCTGAAGGTGATTTCCAGTCAATTCCACCATAAGGTGGATCGCCGGAACTTCGATTGCTTTCCCGTGCTCTTTTGCCATATGTTCTATCCAGTCATACAAATCGTTGGAATTGGGGTAGGGATGCTTGAATTCCTGGACCATCCCATTCTGATTAAATACCTCACGAATCTCCCCTTGCAGATTGATCTTTTCCCCGGTGAAAATAAGAATCGTTTTTCGGCTTGGATTTTTTAAGTAGGCAAGTAACAGATCCCTCCCAGAGGTTAAGAGTTTTTCTGGCTCTCGAAGGAGGATCATTTTTCTTTTTCCAAAAAATGGTAAGGTGCGGGCACTATCGAGAATGCTTGATAGGGAAGTGGAGGGTCCGGAATAAACCTCAAAGGTTACATTCCGCTTGATTACTTCACCCCCCCGTTTCAATAGAACCTGAACCGCTTTATCCTGCAGGTATCTTTCCTCCCCATAAAAACAATAAAGAGGGAGTAAAGGGCCCTCTTCTAATCTGGCGAAGAATTGAGCAGGTTTCATAGGTTAAAAGCCCAAAATAAGTTCCTCATAAATCTGCTCTGCTAATTCAGTGGCAATTTTCTGGATCGCTGCTTTTTTACCCGCATCAGTGAAGGCAATAGTGCTCCCCACCGAATATTCTTCATCGTGAACCAACCGGGGGTTCCTCCAGACTACTTCCCCGGTATCATTTCTGGTCAGTGTAAGTTCCATCTCTACAAAAGCACGGTATTCCTGAGCCCGGTCTTCGCCGGAATAGGCTATGGGGGCAGTGCGGAAATCCTTGACTACCCCACTTAGGGTTACATCCCCTCCGTGAGGCAGAACAGTAAATTGCTTATTTTTGATAAACTCATTTATGAGGGCATTGGTAAAGTAGGCTTCAATATTGGATTCAAAGGTTTCGTTTTTTAAAAAAGATATGGAGATTGATCGTATATCCTCGGGGAGGGTGTTATGGTCAGCGGCGAAGCGATACCCACCACAGGCAGAGACAAGGATGGGTAATAATAAGACAAGGGTCAAAAGAATCGTACGATGTGTTCTAAGAGGAAAATAGTTCATTGGACCACCACATTAACCAATTTACGAGGAACATAAATGGCTTTTATAATTTTTTTTCCTTGAGTCCATTGCTTAATTTTCTCATCACTTTGGGCTAAGGTTTTAAGTTCTTCTTCTGAGGCACTGACCGGCGCCGTAATGCGACTCCGGAGCTTTCCGTTTACCTGGAGTACAATTACCATCTCCTCTTCCTTCGCTACTTCAGGGTCATACTGAGGCCAGGTTTTTTTAGTAATACTCTCCCTATAACCCAATAGTTGCCAAAGTTCTTCAGCAATATGGGGTGCAATGGGTGAAAGGAGACATACGGTCGTTTCAATGGCTTCTCGGAGGACTGCATTGCGGAAAGGACTGTCTAAAGAAGGTAGCTCTAACTGATATATGCTATTTACTAACTCCATGATCGCACTGATGGCAGTATTAAAGTGGAATCGTTCTTCTATGTCTTCGGTTACTTTCCGAATAGTCTGGTGGGCTTTGCGACGCAGGTTCTTCAGTGCGTCCGGAAGATCATCATCTCCCTGATAGGGCTGAACATTCTGAACTGCTTTTACGTGGGAACGCACCATGCGCCAAACCCGTCCCAGAAACCTGAAGGAGCCTTCCACGCCTTGCTCACTCCAGTCCAAGTCTCTTTCCGGAGGTGCGGCAAACAGGCAAAAAAGTCTGATGGTATCAGCCCCGTACTGCTCTATGAGTTCATCCGGATCAACCACATTTTTCCTGGATTTCGACATTTTTTCCGTTCGTCCAATTTCTATTGGCACTCCGCAAAAACCACATTTTCCATTTTCAACTTCCTCAGGTAAGAGCCAGCCATGCTCGGAACAGCGGGTGGTTTCTTTGCGCACCATGCCTTGGGTGAGCAGATTGGTAAACGGTTCAGACTGACTGAGCATCCCCAGGTCTCTAAGCACTTTGGTGTAAAATCGAGCGTAAAGGAGGTGAAGGATTGCGTGCTCAATTCCTCCGATATATTGGTCTACTGGCATCCAGTAGTCTACCTTTTCTTTATCCAGAGGTCCTTCCTGAAAATTGGGACAAGCATAGCGGGCAAAATACCAGGATGACTCCACAAAAGTATCCATGGTATCGGTTTCTCTCCGGGCGGGGCGGGAACATTTGGGGCAGGTGGTAGTAATAAAATCGGAACTGTAAAGGAGGGGAGATTGGCCGGTGGCCATCATTTCTAAATGCAGGGGCAAGGTAACGGGGAGATCCTTTTCCGGAACCGGAACAGTGCCGCAGGTATCACAATAGATAATGGGAATGGGAGCTCCCCAATAGCGCTGTCGGGAAATTCCCCAGTCCCTGAGCCGAAAGCTTACTGCCTTTTTCCCTTTCTTGATGGGCTCAAGATGTTCCGTAATGTTTACCATGGCTTCCCGGTTGGACATACCATTGAACTGACCTGAGTTTACCAGGATGCCATCACCTACATAGGCAGCCTCCATGGTCACGGGATCGAGTGTTTCCCCCGGAGGCTGAATCACTACCACCAGCAAAAGGTTATATTTTTTAGCAAATTCAAAATCCCTCTGATCATGGGCGGGTACTGCCATTACGGCGCCAGTCCCATATTCCATGAGGACAAAGTTCGCCACGTAAATGGGCATCTTACAATTACTGACCGGATTGATGCAGTACGCACCCGTAAATACCCCTTCTTTTTCCGCATCTTCGGCAGTGCGCTGAAGGATGTTCTTCCTTTTCATTTTTTCAATAAACTGGATGACCGCCTGCTCTTGACCGGTACCCCGGGATAGTTCTTGGGTCAGGGGATGTTCAGGGGCTAAACTCATGAAGGTGGCTCCATAGAGCGTGTCCGGCCGAGTGGTAAAAACGGTAATGTCTCCTTTTCCATTTTCTAAAGGAAACACAATTTCAGCCCCTTCACTTTTCCCGATCCAATTCCTTTGCATGGTTAACACACGCTCTGGCCAGCCTGAAAGTTTATCGCAGCATTCCAGAAGCTCCTCAGCATAGGCAGTAATCCGAAAAAACCATTGTTCCAATTCTTTTTGGGTTACTTCCGTTCCGCAACGCCAGCATAAACCAGCCTCTACCTGCTCGTTGGCCAAGACGGTCTGACAGGTATCACACCAATTAATCCAGGAAATTTTCTTATAGGCCAGCCCCCGTTCATACATTTTAAGAAAAATGAGTTGTTCCCACCGGTAGTAGCTCGCATCACAGGTAGCAATTTCCCGGGTCCAGTCGTAGCTGAATCCCATCCGTTTAAGCTGGGAGCGCATGTAACTGATGTTATCATGGGTCCATTTGGAAGGATGGGTTTTGTGTTCAATCGCAGCATTTTCTGCGGGCATACCGAATGCATCCCACCCGATGGGATGAAGCACATTAAAGCCCTTCATGGCTTTATAACGGGCAACCACATCACCGATGGAATAATTCCGGATATGCCCCATATGGAGGCGGCCGGAAGGATAGGGGAACATTTCTAAAAGGTAATACTTAAACTTTTTAGCGTCTTCGCTTACAGTAAAGAGGTTATGTTTCTCCCAGAATTGTTGCCATTTTTCCTCAATTTCGTGGGGATGATACTCTTCGATCATCGCTGATTTCCTTCAGAATGAAATTTTTTGAATGGTGAAAAGAGATTTTGCTATGATATCGAAAAAGGTACTATTATCAATGGGATTCTGGAGAAAAGTCAAGGTTTTTTATCCCGGCGATCTTTTCCGAATAGAGAGAGAAAAACGCTATCAACAGATGCAAACAAATAACAAACAATAAGCTGGTGATGGGAATTTCTTTTGGGAAGGAGAAAAGAGTGACCACGAAACCTTGGTATTTCTACCAAGTATTTCTCAATATCTTATGATAACCACGTTGCAGGATTATTCGTAAGATACCAGCGGTCAATCAGGTGAGGGTAAAATAACAATGCCCTCCTCAGTTACTTTCACTTCCACCTTATCCCCTGGTGAAAGGTGAGCCTTTTCCCTGGCCTGTTTCGGAATGACAATTTGCCCTTTTCCTAAAACCTTTGCGATAATTATAAAATAATCCCCATTATTCTAACGTTAGTAGCAGTTTAACTCTAAATTTAGTTACCAATTAATTGTTAGGCAGTTTTTTGAATCTCTTCGGGTTGTATTCCCCGCCGCTTGCGGCGAGTTCGTCATTCCGGCGGAAGCCGGAATCCAGGGAATCTAATACCCCGCTGCTTGCGGCGGGGTAGTTTATTGCGAACCTACACTGTCTTTCTATCTCACGCTGGAAAATCCTGAGAATGTTTTTATCCATTAGGAACTCCTTTTTCAGGGCATAACCGTTTGGGATAACTGGTTTGAAAAAGCGGCAGCTTTTTCAAATCCGAGTTCATACCGTTGTTATGTACCCCAGTCTCAATTACTAAATGGTGATTTTTAAAAGCTGATTAAATCCTTTTCTACTTCATCATATATTTCATCAATGCTTTTCTGAATGTTAATCGTATGCTCAATGGCTGTTGCTACCTTGCAGTAATGTTTAATATCATCCAAAGATAAAACGTTGCCTTTTCTGTCTTTCAACCATTTATCGCAAACCTGATAGCCGCCGATTCTGTATTGCCAGGTGTTTTCTTCCAATCCTTCAAAGTACTGATCGTTGTTGATGTAAACGCGTTTACCCTCTTTGTCATATTTGATTTTGTCAACCCTCTTGCCTGCCTGTGCGTGTCCGCACGCAGACAGGTCTCCTGTTCCCTGGAATTTTATAACCGGCGAATCAAGCTCAGGTGATTGCATAAGATGCAGATCCGCAAGACGTTTGCCGTATTCAGCCAATTTTCTGAAAAGGCTTTTGTCTTTTGTAAAAGGTACTCTCGGAAAGTCCGTTTTCAGAAATTCAGCGTATTTTGCGCGGTAGGTATTGGAGTAGAAAACAGCGTATATGTAGTAAAAAATATCTTCGGGACTCGGCTTTGTTTTGTAGGTTTCAGATAAAGCAGAGAATATTTTTCCACTGATATTGGG
>JAZDOO010000208.1:0-3376 GCA_043798555.1 Pseudomonadota bacterium
GGTAATGGAACCGAACTGTTGGCCCTGCCATTGCCTTTCGAATTCTTTGGTCCGATAGACATAGGTGAAACTGAGCTTCACACGCTTGTATAATATGGCAAAGCCCGCGGCGAGGTCAGCGACCAGAGGTCTTTTATCGACGCTGTGGCTCTCCCTCCAGGTGTTACCGTCCAGGAAAATGTTTCGTGCTACTGCACGTCCTTCCACATCGCCAAATAGATGAAAACCAAAGTTTTTCCGACGGCGGATTCGCGGGTCAGCGATATCCACTGGTGCATCGATACCGCTTCCTGGCCGGATGAGTGAGGTGCCGAAATCGAGAGGTAAGTTGTAGCCAATACGTATTTCACCACCGATATTAGCAAAGGTTGCTACGTTTCCAAGGGCCGCTCCGATGCGTGGGATGAAATCGAAGCCAAAACCACCCCCCATGCCTACACTGACCAGCCGCCAGTTCCGCTGCCAACTGATGATGAGCCCGGGTTCATCCTTGAGCTGATTGTCCCATCCTTTGGGATCGTCACTCTCGAGCCATCTGTGAACGATCCTCTGCGTTTCTTCTGCCAGCGACGATGGCCCAACCATTCCAACCGTGATCTCGAAGGTGTCCAGTTGAACAGCATTCTTGACGTGAAAGGTGAGGGAGAAGTAAGTCCACCCTGAATAAGGGCGGTCGTCTTTAATGAGGTCCCTTTTGGAAAGATCTTCAGGCGTATATATGTTCTGACCTAGAGAAAGACCGACATTGCGTTGAAAGCCGGGCCGATTGATGAGGGGAAGTTTACGGATGAGGGGCAAGCCCCAGCGAGGAAGTCGCTTGTCTTCATCATATTCCGTTAGGTCCGGAGAAAGCCAGGTGAGCCGGAACGCATTTGTGTAGTGCTTGTCGGTTCCGCCGAAGAAATCGTTTTCAAAATAGATAAAAAAGTTGTTGTGCTTTTCTGTTTGCTCAGCTTGAGCCTTTGAAACGGAATAGAGCAGTAGGGTTATACAGACCACAGCAACCAGTAAGGTTGCATTCCTAAGAGCTTCCCATCGCCCCGAGATTGGCTGACCATTCAAGAACATTCGTGACCTCCTCTGTTCCTGCGCTTGAAAGATCTTTAACACGAATCCGGAGCCTTCTTTTCAAAAATGGAGGTTTCCGGCCTAGAGATCAGGGCTCAATGCTACCTTCCCGCGATTTGGGGTGTGTCTTTTTAATCCTCTTTGTGTTTCCCCCCCTGTCACCACTTTTACCTTGTTTGTGTTCTTGAAACGATGGGCTTTTGACCATTTCCCAAAGTGAATCCGGAACGACCAATTTTCTTTCTCCTGCCTCTAAAACAACGACCATGACAATTTAATAAAAATCACAATTAAGATTACATATAACATATAAAAATAAAATTTTAAGAAAAGTTTATCTTTTCAAGAAGGTTGTGTAAATAAGGTGAACCCTGATTTGATCGTTATTTTTTTTGATAAGGTATTGCTTTCGCTGGATAGAAGTATTTGATATTTGATAAGGTATTGCTTTCGCTGGATAGAAGTATAGGGGTGCTGTTTTTGCTTGCTTTCTTGAGGAGGCCATGAAACGCTTTCATTTTCCCGTCAGCCATGAAGCTTTCAAGCGCAAACCGGGCCTTCTCCACCAGTTGCATCGCTTCCTGCTTTTCATCAGCTGACGCAGAGACACCGGAAAGAATTGTTGCCAGAAACAACAATGCGGTTGCTACCCAAACCCAGCGTTTCTGAGAGTTCATCATAGTCCTCCTTTCCCTAAGTTGTTACCAAACGGTCTCGTCTAACGCTCAATCATCCTTCCTTGGGCCGCCTCTTCTCGTGACGGCTTAGGGCGTTGCTGCATTGAGTCCTGTGTCTCTTCTTGCATAGAGACTACCAGCCACTTTGCCCTCTTTCTTCAGCAGTTCCTTCACGGTTTTCTTCAATACCGAAAGATCGGATGACTTAACCACAAAGGCATCCGCTAACCAGGTCATAAAGTCACTATAATAATAGGGGTAGGCGGTGTGAAGAATGACGGGCGTTTTCTTGTAACGCGATACGATCTTCCCCAGCGTCTCAATCCCGTCCATCTCCGGCATTACAATATCGAGAATAACGAGATCACAGGGTAATTCCTCAAGACGTCTTAAGGCCTCCTTACCATTGTTTGCACAGAGGACGAGGTAGCCTTCATCACTCAACTCCTCCTCATAAAGCAACTGTTGGTCCTTTTCATTTTCTACAAGGAGAATCTTCCCTGCAGAGTGCTCTGATGATGCATGGGACGACATGCCTTGAGCCAAGGAGCTTCTTGACTCGAAGGCTAAAGCGTTACCTGCATATTCTCTCATTTTTGCACCTTCCTTTCTTTTTAAGCTGGGAGGTCAGTATCATATTCTCTCCCCCTTTTAACATTGGCCCACCTGTTTTCCAATTGTTTTTTGGGGAAGGTTAAAAGCGAAGGAGGACGAAATGGACTGATGGAGACGTCTCGCTTCCCTTCCAGGAACTTGTTGCTGATTTTCCGTGGTATCGGTTCTCTAAAATCACATTATCGATAATCTCCCCACATAGAGGCACCTCCATCCCCAAAAACACTCCTGGGGACCATAGAATTTTTCATAAACCATATTTCTCTATAACAACGGGTACACTTCATATAGACCTCCATTCTTTTAATCTGTTCTTTAGGATCCTGTCATGGAGCTCTTCCCAAAAGCGGATTGAGGGCGAACGGATTAAACTACCATGTCGGTATCCTTTGTTGAGTATTCTTTGACTTTTGAATTTAAGAATCCCTATCTGCCATCTTATTAACTGAATTTTGATAAAAATTAACACCTCAAAGAGTAGCCCTATGATTACCTTTCTACTCATCATTCACCCGCTCATTTCATTTTTTTCCGTGCTTTTTTAGCTGACCAAAGGGTATCCTTCGTTGCTCTGGTGGAATCTTGTGATAGTCAGGGGGTAGCTTTCCCAGGACAGCAGGGATCTTGGGAGGAGCTACATAGACCCAGGGACCGTTATAGTAGGTTGCCCTGAACCAGTATCAATATGCTTCCTCCACCAGTTGCCTGCGTAAAAAAAAAATTTCTACCCCACAATCAGGAGCATAGTAAACGGGTGTGCCTGGAATCAGAATGACTGATGGGGAAGCAGGAATTACAACAGGTGGCGGAGGAGGAATAGGCACACCAATACCAATATGGGCATCCACATCTCCATATGCCTTTTCTTGCCTAAAAAAATTATATGCCCCCACAAAAGTAAGGATAATTAAAAGAGTTACTATTCTTCTTTTCATGATGCCCTCTGTATGTTTTTTGTTGAACTTACTCTGCTGCTCTACAGGGGGTTAGATTTTAGATTTTAGAATAATTCCGGC
>JAZDOO010000255.1:0-18060 GCA_043798555.1 Pseudomonadota bacterium
CGAAAACCGCGCTAAGGATCGTACCAGAGTTTCGATCTCCCCTTTGGCAGTAAGCTGATCCATGCGGCCAATGGTGGAAATGACTCGCTGAACGGTCTTCTTGCCTTCCCGGCGATTTTCTACAATCTGAAGATATTGGTGCTTCCCTGACTTTTTGACTCTGGCAAACATCGGGGCCTCCTGTTTATTAAGGACACCCCATTTATAAAGAATATTTTCTTAAATTTTTTCTCTTCGGGTTGTATTCCCCGCCGCTTGCGGCGAGTTCGTCATTCCGGCGGAAGCCGGAATCCAGGGAATCTAATACCCCGCTGCTTGCGGCGGGGTAGTTTATTTATACCAGAAAAGTCATATGAAAGAAAGGCGCTTTTGTACCATAACTGGGAGGACTCATAGCACCATTGTTGTACATTATATCGCCGCCAGAGGCGGTCTGAATCTCCTTAACCTCAGGGCATTACTTACTACCGTGACTGAAGAAAGCCCCATTGCTGCGGCGGCAAAGACCGGATTGAGCAAAATTCCGAAAAAGGGAAAAAGTACTCCCGCGGCCACCGGAATCAGGACAGTGTTGTAAGCGAAAGCCCAGAAAAGGTTCTGCTTAATATTGCGAATGGTAGCTTTACTTAAAGCAAGTGCCGTTACCACCCCCTTCAAATCGCTGCTCATAAGGGTAATATCCGCAGCTTCTATTGCCACATCCGTTCCCGTGCCAATGGCAATGCCAACGTCAGCTTGAGCCAAAGCCGGGGCATCATTGATTCCATCACCCACCATGCCTACTCTCTTCCCCTCACTTTGCAGTTTTTTTACTTCAGTGGCTTTCGCTTCCGGTAAGACCTCGGCTAAAATCCGGTCCACCTTGACTTCTCGAGCGATCGCCTCAGCAGTTTTCCTGTTATCTCCGGTTACCATGATCACTTCCAGCCCCAGATGGTGCAGGGCATCAATGGCTTCCCTGGACCCTTCCTTCAATGTATCGGCAACCGCAATAATCCCTGCGATTGCTCCATTCACTGCTATAAACAGAGGAGTTTTCCCTTCACTGGAAAAAAAATCGGCTTTCTGCTTCACCCCATTAAGAGAGATTCCCTTTCCTTTGATAAAGGTGACATTTCCCAAGATCACCTCTTTTCCTCTGATCGTGGCTTCAATCCCCTGACCAGGGGTAGCATTGAAATGGGTAGGGCGCTCTACCTCCAATGTCAACGCTTTTGCCTTTTTGAGAATAGCCTCCCCAAGGGGATGCTCGGAGTTTTTCTCAGCCGAAGCTGCAAGGATTAGAATTTCTTCCTCTCCATATCCTTGGGCAGCAACAATATCAGTTACTGATGGTTCCCCCTTGGTGATGGTTCCGGTCTTATCCAGAACAATGGTATTTAATTTATGGGCGGTTTCCAACGCCTCTCCATTCCGAATGAGAATGCCGCATTCAGCTCCTTTCCCGGTTCCCACCATGATTGAGGTGGGAGTTGCTAAACCCAGTGCACAGGGACAGGCAATGATCATCACTGCTACGAAATTGAGCAGTGCATACGTTAAATTTGGTTCTGGTCCAAAGACGTACCAAAGGATGAAGGTCAGTACCGCGATTCCTATAACCGCGGGAACAAAATAGCTTGCGATCAGGTCGGCAAGCCGGGCAATAGGAGGTTTTGATCCCTGGGCTTCTTCCACCATTTTAATAATTTGCGCCAACATGGTGTCTTTTCCCACCTTTGTGGCTTTGAATGTAAAGGTACCCGTCTTATTAATGGTGGCCCCAACTACCTTATCCCCGGCTTTTTTTTCCACGGGAATCGGCTCTCCGGTCACCATGGATTCATCCACTGAGGAGTACCCCTCCATAACCAGGCCATCTACCGGCACCTTTTCTCCGGGTCGGACGATAATGATATCATTGATCTTAACGTTCTCCACCGGAATTTCCACTTCCTGGTGATCCCGGACAACCTTTGCGGTTTTAGGCTGGAGACCAATTAACTTCTTAATGGCCTCCGAAGCCTGACCCTTGGCCCTTGCTTCCAGAAGGCGGCCTAATAAAATGATGACGATAATCATTCCGGCGGTATCAAAATATACCTCAAGCAATAGGCCTTTTGCTGAAAATAGCGAGGGAAAAAAGGTGGCCACGACACTGTAACCATAGGCAGCACTGGTCCCCACGGCAATCAGGGTATTCATGTCACTGGTCTTATGCCTGGCTGCGGCCCAGGCGCCCTTATAAAACTGCCACCCCACCCAGAACTGAATAGGAGTCTGAATAATTAACTGGATGAGAAAATTAGCCTGTTGGGTAAGTTTCCACAGTTTTGAAAGACCTATGGTATTCCAGTAGACCAACAAAAAAAGGGGGATAAGGAGGGCAACACCAAAGATAAATTTTAGTTTCAGCTTTGTATATTCTGCTTTGCGGGCAGCTTTTTCTTTATCAATTCCAGATCCTTCATCAACTGACAGGATCTTATACCCCAAGGCCTCCACCGCCCTCGATAACTCCTTTACGGTCACTTTCCCCGGGGTAAATTCCACCATTGCTTTTTCAGTGGCGAGATTGACATCAGCCCGGATCACTCCTGGAATCTGTCCGAGGGCACTTTGTACCCTCTTGACGCAGGAAGCGCAGGACATTCCCTGGATAGGCAAGGTGGCCTTTTCTACCTTCGGCATCGGGACTCTTTTAGCCGGAATTTTTATTATTTCCCCTTTCTTCATCCCAGATCCGGTAAGCTTCCATGAGCAGCCCTTCGGTGGTAGCGAATATATCCTGTTCGGGAAGCTCAGCATCAGGATCAAGAATAAAATTACCGTGTCTCCATCGGATCAAAAGGTTAAACGCTTCTACTCCTTCAAGATGCCTGTAACGGGCACGTATAATATTGCCCCGATGAAAAAATATCTCTCCACTTTCGCCACTTTTAATAAGTTTAAGGGAACCTGAATTTTTTCCACTCGAAAGCATCTGGATCAGATCAGTTAACTGAATTTCGGCCAGGTTACCCGTTAAACCCTTTTTCTGGGTAATGGCCTCAACCGTTTTTTCGATCTTTTGGGGAGCATGTTTTATAAGACTTTGGATCTTGGCAATCAGGAGGTCAGGATTGTATGGCTTTGGGATGAAGTCATCAGCTCCAGCATCGAAACCTTTACTGATTGTAGCAGAGTCATGCACTTCGGCGAGAAATATAAAATGGATGTCCTTGTATTCTTCTTTGCTTTTGATAACGTTACATAAGGAAAACCCATCCAGGGGTTTAGTGTTTACTTCAGAGATGATAAGACTCACGGGAGCGAGATTAAGGATATTCACTACTTCTTCAGTACCGGGTAATGGGTAAGGGAGGATACCGTTTCTTTTTAGCTTCACGGCAAGGGTATCGAGTTCCTTGAGATCGTTCCCAATAATAATAATCCGGGGAGAGGTCTCGTCGGTAAAGAGATCCACAATAGAGTCTTCCAATACGGCCACCACCTCCGGATCAAAGAACCTGCTCTCAAAGGCTCTCAGGGTGTTAAAGGAACTTCGGTAACGATTCATAGCGTCCACCTTTTTTTCAAACTGCATGAGGTGGATAAAAGCGTCAACAGTGGCGATAATCAGAGAACCCAGAGGTATTTCCTTCCCCTTGAGACCATCAGGATAGCCTTCACCATCGTATCTTTCGAAGGTATGTAAGAGAATATTCTGTACTTCTTCCGGTAACCGTGCCTTTTCAAAGAGACGTTCAGGGGATTTTGAATATTTTCTTAATAAATCACTACCATCAGCAGCATTGAAATGAAGTAAGGTCAGATGTTCCGGGGCGTGCATACAACAGTCATGTAAATACGCTCCCATAACATTGTAATAGGTTTCTTTAGCCTTTAGACCAATATTTCTGGATATTGCCTTAACCATTTTGGCCACGCTGGCTGAATGACCTTTATACTTTTCTCCCTTGTACCTTTCCAAAACATTTATCACTATGTTGAGTACCTCGATAAAGGTATCATCACTCAGAAGTGAGAGTGAGGTGATTTCATCCGCGAGGCGCTTTTTTTGATCTCCTGAACTTATACCAGGTTCAACTCCCCGAGGAATTACTGGGGGGAGCGTCCTATTCCAAGGCTCCTCTCGTCTCAGCGTAGCTTCGGCGGACTCATTGTATTCAGAATCAATCACTTGCTGGTGTTTAGGAACAAAGCTGGCAATTGCATAAGGAGAACCCGCCTTGGCTAAACCCTTCAGGCGTTCAAAGGCAGTGTGGTCGTTTTTGTAATGTTTGGCAATACCAGCTTTAATAGTAGATTCTAAAGCAAGATACAGTTCTGCTTCATGATATCCTGATACATTTTTAACCAGTTTCGGTAACGCAGTGCCTTGAGGATCGGGTATGACGACTGATAATATCCTGGTTTTATCGTAGGCAAAGAATGGGAGCACATTGTGCTTTTCTGCAAACTCGAGGGGAATGAGGTCAAGTACCCATCGGGGTATGGTTATTTTAGATAGTTTTTCAGAGGAGATATATCTCACTCTGAAGAGTCCTGCGAGGCACCTCAGAAGGTCTGCCTCATTTAAGAACCCGAGCTCTACCAAAATTTCTCCCAGTTTCTTCTTGGGGTCGGTTTTTTTCTGGTGGAGTAGCGCTGCATTTAATTGCTCTTTGGTAATAAATTCAACCTCTAAAAGGATTTCACCGATCTTTTTATTCTTCACCATAGCTTATCTAAGCCCTTTAAAACCTATTATTTTTAAGATGCTGTGAGTATAAAGAGAAAATGATTAGGTGTCAAGGGCATAAAAAGTATATAATATCAATAATAATCAAATTCTTACTACGTTATCTTTAAAGGATTTGGATGATTACCATAGACGGCTCTTTATTTTCAGGAAGCGGAACCCTTCTCAGGTATGCGATGGCTTTAGCTACCCTTAAAAGGGAGCCTCTCCACATGACCAACATCCGGGCAAAACGGGATAAACCAGGACTAAGGCCCCAACACTTACAAGTCGTGCGTGCCTGTTGCTCCATTTCCGGAGGGAGGGTCGAAGGAGACACGGTTAACTCCACTGAGATCGTTTATTGGCCTGGTCACATGGTGAAAGGAGGAAACGTTGCCTGGGATATTGGGACAGCAGGCTCCACCACTATGTTGGCCTTTAGTTTAATTCCTATCGCTCTGTTTGCAAAAACGGTGAGTCGCTTTTCCCTTATCGGTGGACTTTTCCAGGATTTTGCACCGAGTGCCTTTCATATGCAAAAGGTTCTTATTCCCCTCATCCAGAGGATGGGAGCTAACATCCGGCTGAATATCCTCCGACCCGGGTATGTTCCCAAAGGGCAGGGGCACCTTTCCCTGGAGGTGGGTCCTTTAAAAAGGCCATTAAAGCCCCTTCACATGATAGGGCAGGGAAAAGTAAAGAACATTTGCGGCGTTTCTCTATCCTCCCATCTCGAACAAGAAAAGGTGAGCGAGAGAATGGCGGAACGATCGTTGAAACTCTTGCAGGAACGTGGCTATCAAGCCCGGGTTGACATTCTGCAGGACAAAACTGCCGTTCAGAAAGGAGCTGCCTTGCTCCTTTGGGCAGAAACCACCACCGGATGTCTCCTGGGTGCAGATCAAGCGGGAAGGCCGGGAAGAAGGTCAGAGTCAATTGCCACTTTTGTGGTAACCTCCCTTATGGAAGATTTTCTTGCGGGAGCTACCACTGACCGTCACTTAGCTGATCAAGTGATCATCTTTGCTGCCCTTGCTCAAGGGACAACCGAGTACCTGATTCCCCGCGTTACTGATCACGTAGAGGCGAACCTCTGGCTGGTAGAAAAAATCCTGGGAGCAAAAACCAAGTTACAAGGAAATCATTTAACTATAGAGGGAATTGGGTTCGGTCCAGCAACAGGATAAGAGTTGCGAAGCGAAGCAAAGCTAAGTTCTCGTTAAGGCAGGAGAAATGAGCGCAAAGATAAAGATTCACGGTACGTCAATTCGTCCGCGGGAGGCTATTGTTCAGGCAATCGAAGTGGCTGAGGCAATACTACACAACCTCACCGGTTACTCTTCACCCCAGGTCTTATAACTCCTCTCAATCTTCTTCTGTACCGCAACCCAGGTTTTGGTAGTGAGGAATGAGTCGCGCCAGCGGGTGATCATTCGTTTATACAGTTCCGGGGGAACCGTAAAACTGAGCTCATCGGTTTTCATATACCTTCGCTCAGAGGGATCCCATCCTGCTAACACCGCTTTAAGCTTTCCCTGAGAAAGGAACCGCAAAGGCCAGGTAAGAATGCCAGCACATCCGGGTCCAAAAGGTGAACAGACCGCTTCAAAGTCATTGGTGACAAAGGTCACCAGCTGATGGAGGCCGCAGATGATCTCACTTCTTGCAAAAAATATCACTAACTCCGGCTTCTCTCCCGCAACGAACTGGCTTAGAGGTTTGAAAACGCAAAAACGCGCAGGAGCCGGTCGAGGAGATATGGTGCTGAAGAACGTGCGGGTTACATCTGGTGACTCAAGATAGCGTTCACCTTCAACGCGATTTGGGATACCAGTAGAGACGAAATGGGCAATAAAATTAAGTTGTCGCTCTGCAAACCCCAGATAAAATGCCCCTCCCAAACAACCAAAGTGCTCCCGGGAAAAGAAAGCAGCAGTTCTTTTTTTGCGCGCCCGCCAGATGATTCCTAAAACACAGGAAAAATTTTCAAATACTGAGCCCCAATCAATGCTACCCTCCCTTTCCTCCTCAGCAGTGGGTAATTTCCGTGGTTTTGGAAAAAAACCTTCTTTGGGTTCTTGATCCGTATAATACACCCCCAGGGGTTCTTCCCTAAGGCCAAGAATTTCTAGAAAGTTTTTTAATTCCTCGTTATTACTCTCTACCATCATGGAGCGCTCCTTTTTTAAAGAACACATGCAGCCTACAGAGTCTTAAAACTCATCAACCGACACGACCTCAAGTACTTGGGGAAGATTCCTTAAAGAGCTCAGTACTCAGATACCGCTCTCCAGTGCTGGGGATTACCACCACAATAACTTTACCCCGGTTTTCCTCACGGTTCGCCACCTTTAAAGCAGCCCACACTGCCGCACCCGAAGAAATACCGCAAAGAATACCTTCTTTTTTTGCCAGTGTCCGTGCGGTCTCGAATGCATCTTCATTGGTAACCGTGATTACTTCATCTATGATACTTACATTCAATACCTCAGGTATAAACCCGGCACCAATTCCCTGGATTTTATGAGGGCCGGGTTTTCCCCCGGAAAGAACTGGGGAGTTAGTAGGCTCCACCGCAATCGCTTTGAACGAAGATTTTCGGGATTTTATCACCTCGGCTACCCCAGTAATCGTCCCTCCCGTCCCCACTCCCGCAATGAGGATATCTATCTTACCTTCCGTATCGTGCCAGATTTCTTCCGCAGTGGTCTTCCGGTGCACTTCCGGATTTGCCGGATTTTTAAATTGATTGGGCATATAAGCACCTTTTGTGTTTGCAAGGATTTCCTCCGCCTTAGTAATCGCCCCCCTCATCCCCTCACTCCCTGGGGTTAATACTAATGCTGCTCCCAGATGGGTCAGGAGTTTCCTCCGTTCCCTACTCATCGTATCAGGCATGGTAAGGCAGAGACGATAACCCTTTGCTGCACAGACAAAGGCTAAAGCAATCCCGGTGTTCCCGCTGGTAGGCTCCACAATGAGGGTGTTGGGGTTAATTTTCCCCTCCCGCTCTGCTGCCTCAATCATGGCGACCCCGATGCGGTCCTTTACACTTCCCAAGGGGTTAAAGTACTCAAGTTTAGCAAGCAGGGTGACATTAAGTCCTTTAGCCAGGGTATTCACCCTTACCAACGGAGTATTTCCAACGGTCTGATTGATGTCAGCAAAAATTCTCCCCATAGCAATAACCCATTATTTATTTATAAATGAGCCTGGGCTCCTCCATCATAACCGTGGTATCCGGTGGGACTGGTGCGGTTATCCAGACATTACCCCCTATTACTGAACGGGCTCCGATAACTGCCCCCTCTCCTAAGATCGTGGCCTCCGCATAGATAATCACGTCATCTTCAATGGTGGGATGTCGTTTCTTTCCCCGGAGGCGTTCTCCCGCATCCTTTGGAAGTGATAAGGCCCCCAAAGTGACGCCTTGATAAATCCGCACATTTTTTCCAATCTCGGTGGTCTCACCAATAACCACCCCTGTTCCATGGTCAATAAAAAAAGTTTCCCCAATCCGGGCACCAGGGTGAATATCAATCCCGGTAATGCTATGGGCATATTCGGTCATGATCCGGGGGAGGAGAGGTATCCCTTGTTCATATAACTCGTGAGCGATCCGATACACCATAATAGCAAACATTCCCGGATAGCTGAAAATAATCTCATCGTAATTTTTAGCCGCTGGATCGCCCTCCAATGCTGCGCGCACATCAGTGGCCAGTATGCGCCGAAGTTTCGGGATTGACTTTAAAAATGTCATGGCCTCGTTTTGTCCTTTTTCACCACAGTGCACACAGGGTTTATTCTGGCGAAGGCACTCATACCGTATACTGTTTGTAATTTGTTCAGCAAGCAGTTCAAATACTGCGCTCACCGACTGCCCCATGTGATAAGTAAGATTAACCGGATCTATTTTCTCCTTGCTAAAATATCCGGGAAAAAGAATTTCTCTCAGGCGATAAATAATCTCAATGATCACCTCTCGGGAAGGAATTACTTCAGCGTTAATGTGTTCAAAACACTGCTCGTCATAACAGCTTTCCACGATCTCGTCCACAATCTTCGGAAGCTCTTCACGGACCCGAACATGGTCTTTAACGCTGGTTTCGCATAGCTGTTTCATCAGTTCTGCATCGCCAAATGGATTCACGAGAGCACCTCCTAAAAAATAGCTGTTTTCTTCTGCGAGATTAAACATACTATCGCGATACGGTGAGTCTGTCAAAATAAAATACTCAAATAAAACACTCAAGAGAAACTTGTTGTGGGCAGGAAAATGCGGTTCTATTTTTTCAAGAGCGTCCCGGGAAGGATCGAATCTTCGCCGAACTTTTCCTGAATGGCGTCGAGGGCGGCATTAAGTTTTTTGATTTTTTGAGAAGTATCACGTTGGTTAAAGAAGGAACGTTGTCTTCCCCACCCGGGACTACCCAGGTGTGAAAGAGATATCCCGAGAAGCCGTACAGCTTTTTTACCTGCTTCGGTTTTTTCCAGGAGGCGGCAGCAACGCCGGAAAATTTCTCTTCCGTCATCAGTGGCCTCAGGGAGGGTCACAGAACGGGTAATCTGGACAAAATCGTGGTATTTCACCTTTAGGGTAACCGTTTTGGCTACAAATCTTTCCCGCCGCAACCGCCTGGCAACTTTGGTGGCCAGGGAAAGAAGCTCTTTTTTTAAAACCTCCACATTCCGGATGTCCTCAAGATAGGTCTCTTCATGGCCGATGGAATTTGCTTCTCGCTCTGATTCAACTTCTCGTTCATCTATTCCCTGAGAAAGGAGATGCAGTTGGATGCCGTGTTTACCGAATTTAGCCGTAAGCACTTCTGGGGGAAGGCGGCTCAGGTCTCCTATGGTCTTGGCGCCAAGGAGTGCGAGGGTCTTTTCTGTTGCCTTTCCCACCCCCCAAAGCTTTTCAATGGGGAGTGGGTCAAGAAATGCTCTTACTTTTTCTGGCGGCACCACCGTGAGACCGTCCGGTTTATTGAGGTCAGAGGCAATCTTGGCTACAACTTTAGAGGGAGCAACCCCGGCGGAAACAGTAAGTCCGATTTTTTCTTTCACTGACCTTTTGATCATTTCTGCAATCTCTTCTGCATTGCCAAAAAGGTGGGTGGAGCCGGTCACGTCAAGGAATGCCTCGTCAAGAGAAAGAGGCTCCACCAACGGAGTAAAACGGTAAAAAATCTCGAATATGCGATCCGAAATTTCCTTGTAGCGGGACATCCTTACCGGCAAAAATATGCCTTGGGAACAAAGACGCAGAGCAGTTGCCATGGGCTGAGCAGAGTGCACTCCGAACCTTCGTGCTTCGTAGGAGGCAGATGAGACTACTCCCCTTTCCCTGTTTCCGCCCACAATGACTGGTTTTCCTCTCAATTGCGGGTTATCCAACACCTCCACGGCAGCATAAAAAGCATCCATGTCGAGATGGATTATTTCTTTAGATTTCCCCTCGTGTTTCATAGTGGTTAAGCTAAACGGTTAGTGGCTATATGCCCAGTAAACCCCTTAACAGCAACATGCCTGGCACGACGATGGTGAGGAAAAGGAGCGTATTACCCACGAAAAGCCCTGAGGCTAAAGGGACCTCTAACCCAAACAGTAATGCAGTTACGACTGAGTATACAGCAGTAGGCATAAAGGCTTGGATCATGATAACCGATTTTATCGAAGTATCCAGGTTTATGAAGCTCAGGATATAATACGTGATCAGGGGAACGACAATAAATTTTATTGCTGATAGGGAGAGCTGTTCTTTTTTCAAACCTTTCAGATCAACCCCTGAGAAATTAATCCCCAGGGTCAGGTAATAGAGGGCGATAGATGTAAGTAGCAAAGGGTCAAGAGGGAAGTAGACATCAGGGCTCTTGATGCCTCGCAGTTGAAGAATGAAGGCACCGATCATGGCAAAAAGGGGCATGTTCTGAGGGTCAAAGACAAACTTTTTCAGAAACCCCTGCTCTTTGATACGATTTTCAGAAACTATTTTTGCATAGGGAAACACAAAACAGTAAATATAAGGGATAAAATATAAAATGAGTATCAGGGAGAGCCCCAGACCCTTTTCTCCCAGAAAGAAATAGCACAGATATCCTCCCATGGTAAAACCATGGTTTGCCAGGGACGAACTGAGAAGAAAAGTTAGCTTTCTTTTTCCAGAAAGACGCAAGAAGGGTAAAAAGAGCATCCCTATGAGCAAGCTAAGGACAATGAGCGAGAGTCCTGCCAGGGGCAAAAATATGAGGTCAAGAGAAAGGTCCAGCCTCCAGATACACCAAAAATTGATCAGGGGTTCAAGGCCAATGATATTGAGTCGTAGCAGTTTTTTGGTGAAGGGTTGGGGCTCTTTCACCCAGCCTTTTATTAAATAACCAGTGAGAAATGGTAAAAAAACCGCTAACTGAAAAAGGATAAACTTAGAAGCAATAGGCATTTTCTGAAGTACCCGGATGATATTTCAAGGAGAATTTCACCCATGCAGGGTTTAAATGTTTTGCCTGAAGGGAAGATTTTTGATTGAGAAATCACGTTTAAAAAACAGTATAGGAGATGAACGATAGTGTGTCAATGAAGAGGGGAGGGGAGGAAATGCTTGCATTTCATTTTTTATTATGGTAAAAATATAAAACTATTTGCTAAAGACTAATCCTCATTGGTCCATAAACAGTCACAATGAAGTATTGAAAATCCTCCTCAATCACCTTATGAAAGGGGAAAGCTACCTTCTTCCACTTTTGTAAAGGGATGCAGAGGGGATAATTTATATAAATGAATGGGAACTTATTAAAGTGAATTTCATTATCAATTCCCTGGTAGTGCTGGCATTCTTTACGCCCCCCCCTTCAACTTTCCTATTGAATTAATAAGCATGCCATCGAGTAGTGATACACTTCTCTGGTTAGGTTAATCCTCAATAAATGAAAGGAAACATTTCTTCCCTAACGGCAAATAAAAGTGTCTTAAAACTCACGTTTGAGGATAATGATTCCCTGAAAATATTAGCAGGAGAGCATGACACTCACCTCAAGATCATCGAAAAAAAAATAGGGGCGTATATCCATGTTCGGGGGAATCAAGTTACCATTACCGGAAACGAAGCTGATGCAGAGTTATCGGCGAAATTACTTACTGAGCTTTATGAAGTGATTAAAAGCGGTTACCCAATTTATCCCACGGATATTGAGTTGTCCATCCGAATGCTTAAACATAATCAATCAGTTGCGTTAAAGGAGGTTTTCCTCGATACCATCCCCATTCCCACCAAAAGAAGAGTTATCACTCCCAAAAGCGTAAACCAAAAAAGATACATTGATGCTATCCGGAACTACGACATTGTTATTGCCATTGGACCGGCTGGCACAGGAAAAACGTATTTAGCCATGGCCATGGCGGTGTCCGCATTAATGAATAAAGAGATAGAAAGGATTATTCTTACTCGACCGGCAGTGGAGGCGGGAGAAAAACTGGGGTTTTTACCGGGGGATATTGCTGAAAAGGTTAACCCTTACCTGAGACCCCTTTACGATGCCCTTCATGACATGATGGATTTCGATAAAGCGTCGCGATTGATTCAGCACGGGATTATTGAAGTCGCTCCCTTAGCGTTTATGAGGGGACGAACATTAAATAGTTCTTTTATTATTTTGGATGAAGCACAAAATACTACTTCCGAGCAAATGAAGATGTTTTTAACGCGGATGGGGTTTGATTCTAAAGTCGTCATCACTGGTGATATAACCCAGGTTGACCTTCCGCCCGAGAAGACTTCAGGACTAATAGAAATTCAGGAAATTTTGAAATCCATCTCCGGAATCCAATTCGTTTATTTCTCCGGTATTGATGTAGTGCGTCACCCTCTGGTGCAGGATATTATTGGCGCTTATTCAAAGAAATCATGAAAACGCAGAAAAAAGATAAAACGGTTCTCTTGCCCCGAAAGAAGGGAGAACATAAAAAAAGAGATCTGCTCCATCAACCCTTAGAGTGGTCGAAACTCAATCACCCGACCGCGCAAAAATGGATAATTATTTTCTTCGTGAGTGTCATTCTCAGTAGTATTATTTCTTATAGCATACCTACCCGAATGTATAAAAAATTCGTTGCCGGTGAGGTTGCCTCCCAAAATATTAAGGCCCCCCAAGACTTTTTAGTGGAAGATAAACCTTCAACTCTGGAGAAAAGGAAAAAGGCGACTGATGGTGTTCGACCTGTTTACGATTTTGATCTGCATGTTCTCTCCGGTATCGAGCAAAAAATTGATGACGCATTCAAAAAAATGAGGAATTACCTTCCTATCCCTGAAAAAACAGAACTCGAGCAAAACGAACCTACTAAGCAGGAATTTGAGCAACTACTGGGAATCCCTATCTTCAAATCGAGTTTTGAAACACTTCGTAAAAGAGAATTTGATCCCAGTATCCTTGATTATATTTATCGAATCTTGGATCCTATGTTCGAACAAGGAATTATCAGCGACCGAGAGCTTCTCATGACGGAAAAAGATAAAGGAATTGTCCTCAGGTTTTTCCCCACCAGAGAAGAAAGTATTCTTCAAGATTTCTCTCGAATAATGGATCTGGGACAGGCCCGATCAAGAATTGCCAAAGAGGCGCGGTTGTTAATTTCTTCTTCAGAAAGATCTCTGGGAAAACCTGTCGTAGAAATAGCGCAAGGGTTACTCTTTCCTAATATCACGTTTAATAAAGTCGAGACTGAAGAAAGGAAAATCACTGCCCGAGAAGCAGTTAAGCCGGTGCTCTTTGAAATCAAAAAGGGAGAAATGATCGTACGGGAAGGTGAAAAAATAACCCCTGAACACCTTCTCAAACTCAACCAGTTAAGCCAGCTTAAAAGTGACCGGAACCCCCTCGTTTATACTCTGGGAAATTTTCTCATTGTACTTTTGCTCCTTGCAATCGTTTTCAGTTTCTCCATTCTTGGTACCTATAGAAACTCCCAGGGACAAAGTAAAGACCTAATGTTCGTGGGCGTTATGTTAGTGGTGGTTACCCTGATGATTCGGGTGGGAACTTCCATGCCAGAAGCTGAGCAGTTGTTTTTATCGAACGATGCTTTTTTGTATGCTGTCCCGGTTGCCACCGGAGCGATTGTGATCAGCGTGGTAATGGGAATTAAACAATCTACGATCTTTGCGGTTCTGATTTCCATTTTCTCCACTATGGTAACTGGTTACAAAATGGAATCTTTTTTTTATCCCTTTATCGGAAGCCTGATTGGTGCTGGGGGAGCACTTGCTTGCAACCAGCGGTCTACCCTATTGAAGGCCGGCCTTTGGGTGGGAGTAGCGAATGTGTTAGTCATCCTTTGTCTTAAGATCACCTCTGGAAATGTTTCCGGCTGGGAACCTTTGGTAGGGGATGTGGGGATAGGGTTTTTTAGCGGGATTTTTTCCGGCATCATTGCGACTGGCTTAGTTCCCCTCATTGAGGTAGTTTTTTTCTATACCACTGATATCAAACTGCTCGAGTTGAGTAATTTAAATCATCCGCTTTTAAAGGAGCTGGTGATGAAGGCTCCGGGAACGTATCATCATAGTATCATGACTGGCAGTATGGTGGAGGCGACCGCTGAGGGTATTGGAGCCAACCCCTTATTGGCACGGGTGGGGGCGTATTATCATGATCTTGGAAAGATGAAAAAGCCGCTCTATTTCATTGAAAATCAAAAGGGGATGGAAAATAAGCATGACAAACTATCTCCCAACATGAGCAGTCTTATTCTCATTTCCCATATCAAAGAGGGGGTAGAAAAGGCCAAAGAATACCGGCTTGGGAATGTTATCACTGACATTATCCAGCAACACCACGGAACCAGCCTCATAAGTTATTTTTATCAAAAGGCTAAGGAGAAAGAAAACCCGGTTGAGGCCACGGTGGACGAAGATGATTTTCGCTATTCCGGACCAAAACCCCAAACCAAAGAAGCGGGGCTTATCATGCTTGCCGATGCAGTGGAAGCAACTTCCCGCACCCTCACTGAACCCACTCCGGCCCGAACCCAGGGGTTGGTTAACAAAACCATTAATAGTTTTTTCATTGACGGTCAACTCGATGAATGTGAACTTACCTTAAAGGATCTCCATTTTATTGCAAAAAGTTTCCATCGAATCCTCACCGGCATTTTTCATCACCGCATCGAATACCCGGAAAAACATGAAACTCTGGATCAAGAATCGCCAAAGGAAGCAAAAGATCGATTTAAGAATGGTCAGGAGGATCGCGAAGGCGATATTAAACGGCTTGGAATCTCCTGAGGGGGAATTAAGCATTAGCTTGGTGAGCGATAAGACCATCACCCCGCTCAATGAAAGATACCTCCAACGCTCTCGCCCCACGGATGTGCTTGCTTTTCCCATGAGGGAGGGAGAATTTTCCGAAATTAACCCTCACCTCTTAGGTGATGTGGTGATTTCGGTGGAGACTGCGAAACACCAGGCCGATGCGAAAGGCCACTCCTTTGAAGAAGAACTCTGTGTGCTCCTTATCCACGGGATACTGCACCTCTTTGGCTATGACCATGAAACTCCGGGCGCTCAGGCAAAGGCAATGCGAAGAAAAGAAAAGGCATTGTTTCGGCTGGTAAAGGAGCAGGTTTTCTCTTCCAAGGGCCTTTGATCATCAGGGGGTTCCTGCCGGTACTGGTGATGTTTTTCTCCCTTTTCTCTTACCTTCCGCTCAAAGTTATCCGGGAGTAGGTTCAATATTTCTTCGCTCAACGTGACAACGTAGGGGCTTAGCCGTGAGGCTCTCAGAATAGGATGGCCAGGCGGTAAAAAGGCTACTAACATAAGAACGAGAACCATGACGATAAATACCCCCTTGAGAAACCCGAAGAGGCCTCCCATAATGCGATCAAGGGATTCCAGGTGAATGGCCGTGACAAACCTTCTCACCAACTTTCCTATAAAACTAATGACCAGACTGGTAGCAATGAATATGAGGATGAAACTAAGTATATTTGCTACTAGGTTACTGGGAATCCAGATCGAAAGGAAACTTGCCAAAAACGAGTACAGGCTGCTCGCGGCAAAAAAACCCACGATGAGGGACAAAAGCGAGAAGAACTCCCGCACTAACCCCCGGAAGAGGCTGTAGAGCACCGAGACGACAATTATTACGATGATGGCAATATCTAAGCCACTCATTTCTTCCCCAGATTCTCCCCCAGAGTGGAGCACGTAATCATTAAATGTATAGCCCACTTTCCACCCTGTTGCAATAGTGCAGGGTGATCCCCCAAGGCCCCGTCTAATCCTAAATGTATTCTCCGTTCCACAGTGCGTCCAGGAATTCCTTGAATGGAAGAGCGATTATGCCATTAAATTGTCGCCTGCGGGGTTCAAGGCTCACGCAGAGGTACCGCTTCAGGTTCTTTTCCTCAGCGAGAGCCCGAAGCGGTTTAATATCATTAGGCGATAAGTTTTCTTTGGCCTTCACCTCTACTGCCGTATGATCACCAATAATAAAGTCTACTTCGAACCCGGAGGTTGACCGCCAGTGGCTCAAGGGTTCCCCGGACACGTAATCGCGGTAACTAATGAGTTCGTGCATGAGATACGTTTCGAAAGCTTCACCAAATTCGGGCGTTCCGGGCTGGATTTTCCTACCCTGGAGCGTGGCCACCACTCCCATGTCGAAAAGGTAGTACTTCGATGAAGCCAATGGCTTCCTTTTTTTCGACATTCGCCATGCGGGGAGTTCGTGGAGAATAAGTGTGTCTTTCAAAATCTCGAAGTATTCATAGACGGTTGTTCGCGCCACCTGGGCATCGTTTGCAACATTGGTAAAATTCACGATAGTACCGTTGCAGAGAGCGGCTACTCTGAGAAAGCGGCTAAATGCTGGAATGTTGCGAGTCACTCCCTCGGCTACAATTTCTTGCTGGAGATATGCTCCAGCATAGGCCTGAAGGTCGGCGCGAGGATCGTCGGAGAAGTAGATTGATGGGATTAAGCCTCGCCCCAGAGCACGAAACAAGTCGAATTGATTGCCCAATTCCCGGTAAGTAAAAGGATGGAAGTTTTTCGTCCGCGCCCGTCCGCCTAAAAGATTTACACCGCCGCGCCGGAGTTTTCGCGCACTGGAACCGGTGAGCAGAAATCGAATGCCGCGCTCTTCGATGAGGCGGTGTACTTCGTTGAGGAGCACTGGAAGGCGTTGTATTTCATCGATAACCACAATGCGATCCTGAGGTGTGAGTTCTTCTGCGATACGACCGGGGTTCTGGCTTAGTGCCAAATAGATTGATGAATCGAGGAGATCATAGACTCGCACTCCTTTAAGGGTATGGGAAATGAGGAAGGTCTTTCCCGTCTGGCGAGGGCCGAAGAGGAAATGAGATTTTTTCTCCAGGAGCGAAGACAAATTCAAAATCCGCTCAATATATGGGGTGCCCTCAGTTTTAGATTCATTTACCGATTTCATCGTCAAATATCATGATAAATGACGAAATATTTGTCAACATTTAATTTTCGAAACGACAAAGTGGGAGAAAGGTTACTCCTCAGGGCTAGCTCCTGCGGAAGCAGAAGCCCGGAAGAAAGAAGAAGCAAGGAGCAGAGGAGATGAGTATGGTGTCCCCAGAATTGCAGAATTGCCGTGACTATTTATCCCCCAAAAATCGAAACCCGACTTTTTCTTGCTGCCGTACGCAAATTATTGTCCAAAGTAGCAATTGGTAGCCCCTTCCTCATGGCAAGATCGAGATATGAGGCATCGTAACTCGAAAGCTTGTATTTTTTCGCCAAAGCCCAAATATCCCTCATGATTTTTTCCGGTTGTTCCTGTTCCACCGTAATTGGCAGTTGACCTAACAATTCTATAAATCGTGTACTGTCGGCTTCGCTAAGCCGTTGCCTACGTTCAGCTACCAATAATACATTTATAACTTCCAGCGGCCAAATTGGTGGCACAAAAGCGGTAGAATCTGCCAGTCGGTCCAATATGCTATCGGCGTATGGGTTTATTTCATCTTTAAAGCACCACGACATGACTACTGAATTATCAACAACAAAATTTTCACTCATTTAGCGCCTTCCTTCTTCAATCATATCGCGAATAGAAAGTCCATCAAGGCTGTGCTTTTCACGGAATTTCCGCAACTCAGAAATGACCTCTTTGGGGTTTGTCTTTCGCAAGGAATCTGGAGGCTGCAATACAGCTACGGGAACACCATGTTTAGTAATAATGATCCGTTCCCCGTTAATTACTTGTTCCAGGAGTTTTGGAAGATGGGTTTTGGCCTCATAGGCACCAACAGTTTTCATAGAAATCACCTCCTTCAGACCAGTTTAAAACTAGTCTAATATATTTACCTCCTCCTGTCAAACC
>JAZDOO010000256.1:0-5418 GCA_043798555.1 Pseudomonadota bacterium
GTTCTAAGCTCTGCATTCCCATATCGCAAGAAATCTCGTTTTATATCATCAAATCTTCCTTCACTAAGGAGCTTGGCTAAGTAAAATTTACGAATTAAGGCAGGAAGGACATGGGAGGTTTCCAGGTCAAAGTTGTCATGAGGACCGTAGAGGTTAGTGGGCATGACGGAGATAAAATTGGTTCCGTATTCTTCATTGTAATAGCGGCAGAGCTTTATGGCAGCAATCTTGGCTATGGCATAAGGCTCATTGGTGGGTTCAAGGCTTCCGGTAAGCAGGTACTCTTCTTTTAAAGGCTGAGGAGCGAACTTCGGATAGACGCAGGAAGAACCGAGGTTAAGGAGTTTCTTAACGCCGAATTTGTGTGAAGCATGGATCACATTGGCAAGCGATCATGAGGTTATCTTAAATAAACTGGGCTTTGTAAGTGCTGTTGGCGAGGATTCCACCGACTTTTGCCGCTGCCAGGAAGACGTGTTCAGGACGCTCCTTCTTAAAAAACTCTTCGACTTCAGCCTGTCTTGTAAGGTCGAGTTCCGCATGGGTACGGGTGACCAGGTTAGTGTAACCTTCGTCAAGGAGTTTACGGAGCAGGGCAGAACCCACAAGGCCGGTGTGGCCGGCGACGTAGATTTTGGAAGGCTTATCCATAACGTTAGAGGGTTGGGGGGAAGGGCGAATAAGACAGTCGTTTCTACCCCCCAAAGACCTCATCGAAAAAACGGTCTTTATCCAATAACTTCTGCCATTCGCGGTGACGCATTACACTCTCCAGCCTTTTCCTTTTTGGCAGATTAATAAATCGAATTGCCTCCACCGGCCCCAATTCTTTAATTAAGACCTCCATCCCTTTCTTAATCACCATTTCTTCGTCCATATATTTCACAGCACTCATCTCAACCCTTCCTTTTCACAAAAAGAGACAGGATTCCCGCACCATACCTTTATTTTTTGAGCTAAACATTTTTTCACCAACTTCTCATCGCAACTTATAAATTGTGCGGGAAGTTGGGGACATCCGTGAAATTTGAACATTCTGCCTCTTCTTGTTTGTTTGGTTTGTCTGATTTCTTTAGTTTCTATGGTTTCTCTGGTCTATTTCGTGGATATGGTTGATTTGGTGCTCAACGATGGGGGCGTGAAAGTTTTCTAAATACAGAGAGAAAGTGTGTGGGTCATGACCTATTATAAGAACTCAATCCGGTTTATCATTTCCTGAGACGAAAGAATATCAGTATAGAGGGCTAAACGTCTAATACATTCACCAAGACCGCGTTTATGCATTTCTATAAAGATGAGCCCAGAATGGTTTTTACCACTACTAACCAGGGTTTCTGCAATCTTAATGAAATGCGAATCATGGGTAAAAATTACTGCTTCGAGGTCTTTAGCTTTTTCAAAATGTTGCTCATCATTGATACCTAAAGCTCCCTTTTCTCTAGCAGAGAAAGCATCAATTTCTCTCCTACGTAAACCCTCTGCAATTCGTACATCGACATTCTCATCGGTATAGATCCTTAACTTTCCCAAGTTTACCCTCCAGGACAGACTTATGCCTCTTTCTCATTTCTTCAACCTTCTCCAAGGACTCCCTCCAGTGTCGATCCATTTCTTCTTTATGATCATAATAATAAGAGAGGGCATCATGTACTTGAGAAAGGGTGAGATCCGGATAAACCGCTATAATCTCATCCGTTGTATTCTCCAGAAGATGGTACCTCACAGCTATATCCATGACTTGAATACCTGTTCCCTCGATGACGGGAGATCCCCCTCTGATACCTTTTTTACTTACAATATAAGGATATTTTGCTTTTTTTACTGAAGCACGGGCGACCATTCTTATTACCTCGATAGACTTGTAAAAAATTTGAAAAGTTTATAATTTTACTTACAAATTACATAAAAAGCATTTATTGTCAATATAACCCCAAGTCTGCGTTGAAAAGACCGGAACGTTGTTGAATTCTTTCACTTTCTGGTCGGTTTGGTTTCTACGGTTTCTCTGGTTTCTTTGGTTTAGGACGAGAAAGCTTCACAAAACAATTCCTATCTTCTCTTTTTAGCTTTCTTATAAATTCCTTCTCTTGTCCCAATTACGGTTACAGTAACAACCTTACCTTCTATAAAATAGATTATCCGATACTCTGGGTTCCTTCCAAAATGATAAGAGCGTTCCTTGCGAAGGGCACCGGCTAATGGTTTCCCAGTCTGGAAAGGATTTTCCCTAATAATAGGCAGATGAAACATCACGATTTCTTTTTGAATTTTATGGGGCAGGACCTTTAAGTCTCTATATGCAGCGGGTGATAGCTGCAAATCATACTGAGGTATCATTTTGATTTATCGATATTCTTCCTGCAATTCTTCTATCTTGATAAATTTCTTGCCAGTTTTCTTCTCATATTCTGCTACGGTTCCCCTTTTATTCACAAACTCCATAAACCAATCATCTTCCTTAAGTTTAAGAAAATTAATAAAATTGATCACCTCTTTGATCTTATCTCCCGGCAAACCCTCAATGTCTTCAATTAATCTCTTTTTAAGTGTTACTCTGGTCATTTCTACTTCTCCTTTCGATGTTCCAAAATCTCAATGCTATGGCTTCATTTTAACACAGCCAGCTTAATAAGCAAATTACTGGGTAGAGGCTCCGCCGTTTGGGGGGAATTCTTGGGAATTCTTGGGGTCACATCTTCATTTGAAGTAGTAAGGGGGACATCCATAAAAATTATAAATTTGGTCTGTTTGGTCTGTTTTGCCGTAAGGCGTAAAGCGTAAGGTGTTGGTCCGTAAGGAGTAAGGCGTTAGGTGTAAAGTGTGAAGCGAGGAGAGAGGAAACGTCAGTGCAGAAAGTTCCTGGCATTTGGTCTGTCTCATTGGTCCGGTCTGTTAGCTCAGATACCCCTCTTCTTTCAAGCGGGAGGTTATTTTATGAATTACCATTTCCGCCTCTTTCTTAAATTCAATGAAATCTTCAGGCATGAACACGTAGGATGGATTATAATCGGCCTCCTGCCTGTATTTCATAAGTTTGGAGAAAATGTGAGAATCCTTTGTTTCAAAAATCCCCTTCTTTACAAAGTACAAACCAAAGAGGCGTAGTGCGCCTTCATGGCTTTTCGGTTCCAGTCCTTTCGTCAAGAGCATGGCCCGGATTGTATACAGGAAGGAGTAATAGAGTTTTGCTACTGCGTCTCTTACAAACCCATTATTGAACAGAAGATCAGCGGCTTTCATTGATTCCTCGGCGTGATCAATCTCTTCCCGTACATTCTCTCTTTTGTTTTCCTCCCTCACAAAGGAATCCCTTCCCTCTCTATATCAATGGCGATCCTGCGTTCCCTGTTTTTGAGATGGTCAAATTCATCTTCTGAAAAAACAAGTACGGAGATCGGTAAGAGATACTCAAGTTCAATTTCGGCCACCTTGTCCAGAATCCGGTGCTTCATTTCCCTCGTAAGTCTGCGAACAAGAATAGCCACATCAACATCTGATTCATCACTGTAATCCCCCCTTGCTCTTGACCCAAAGAGGACCATTCTGAATGCATGAGGGCCTAACAGATTTTCAAGGCTCTGTTTCAGTTCCTTTAATTCCTTTTTCCTCTCATCTTCAATCATGATTCTCATTCCCGTATTAAAAAAAATCTTACTGAAAAAGATAGGCTTCCGCAATAGCGGGTTTTTGTGCAACCGGCCTTTTGAGGGGAAAATTGTAAAGAAAGAGGGTTATCAATTTACGAATTTGTTTATCAAAAGATATGAGATTTGTCAATTCATAAAGAAGTTGGGGAGAATAAAGGGTCACATCTTCATTTGTCATTTGATGGTCTGTTTGGGCTATCGCACCGTAAGGAGTAAGGGTTAATAGGGCCTTTTTCGGGATAGGCTCCGCCCCCTCAGGATTGGCACGAATCCCGATAAGTATTTGATATTTTGATACCTTATGCCTCGGTGGATAAATTTACATCTGAACGGTATATGATAGCGATTTAATAACAAAATTAAAGCTAAAAGTCAACAAGAAATAATAGGAATAATTTTGTTATATTGGTATAGTAAGGTAAAATTGGCTGGTCTTTCGTCTGTTGGTTTGTTTCGTCTGTTTGGTCTGTTTTGCCGTAAGGCGTTAGGCGTAAGGTGTAATAATGACCAGAGGGGACATCCTATATTGTTCCTGTCAAGAAAAAAGTGAATGAGTGACAAAGTTCTTTACTATCAATAAGATACATATTGGCTTCCCGTGCTTGACACACCTGTCCCCTAAGTTCTGATAGAACTCTTAGAAAGGTTTCGGCGAATCTCTCACCTTTAGAGAAATCGAGCGGGACTTTGTTGAATTCTTGCACTTGACTGGGCTGTATGGGCTGTTGCCATGCGAGAAAAGCGAGAAAGGGTGAAGGCGAGAAAGATATTTTCTCCGCGAGTTTTCTGGGTACCATCAATAGAAACCAACCTCGGTTCTTGCCCCCGTTTCCTCATTTACAACAATCAACCTCCCGTCATCCTCTCGACCCAACTGTTCGTTTGTATTTAATAGTTCCAGTCCGTAAATGGTTCCGGCGGGACCTATATCTATGTTTAACTCGTCGCTTACCTTGATGGTCTCCACTTTAGCAGATTTTTCATGGAGCCGGATGTAAGCAATGTTGTACCGAGGATCATAACTTAACTTCACGTAATCACCCCCTACCTAAAAATAACGAACCACAACTGTAATTACCAGCCAGTCGTCTCCTTCCTGAACCGTATAGGCTTCGATTTGTTTAGTTCCGTAATATCTATTTCGCCATAACCCAGCAAACGAAATATTCCTCCTAAATCCTGTCCGTCCGAATTTTGCCGGAAAACTCTCGCCTTCCTTGTACTCGGGCAAAATTGAAGGTTCTGCAAAGGTCTTGATGCGGCCAGGCATCATTTTTTACCACTTTTTTTGATGGTATGCTTAAATTTCAATACAGCAAAATTGATCTCGATGCTCGTTTCACTTAGTCCGTAAGGTGTAAGGCGTTAAACCGTAAAGTGTGAAGCGTTAAGAGTAAGGAGTCAAAAAGGCATTTAGTTCATTGAGCCAACAGCCTTGCCTCCTCAATGACTTTAAGAATCGAAGGTTGTTCCACAACAGCTACTTCGTCCGGGAGGTGCTTGTGATGAGGAAAAGTCTCAAGTCCTGGAAAATGCGGTGTGTTGTCATATCGAAAAATAAGGTTATTGTGCGCGTCCTGGAAATGATAGCGATAGCCCATATGGCTGATGTGACCCGCCTAACCAATAACCGCCTCGTTCAACTCTAACAGATGTCCACTTCGAAATCGAACGCGAACCCGCAGGTTCACACGATTATCCGCTACAATCTCCTCTTCATAACGCTCGACATAAATGTCTTCTAACTTACGAACCGCAGCTTCAATATTTC
>JAZDOO010000258.1:0-5594 GCA_043798555.1 Pseudomonadota bacterium
CTCATGGCAATGTCTTCATCTCGTATCCCTTTGTTGAGACGATAGGATATGGCACGGGGAGTAAAGAGGCTGGCGATGACGTATTTATAAGTCTGGATAAGCTTTTCCCGTGGCACATTCAATACGGAGAGATATTGTCCAGCATAGGAAAGCTCACTATCTTCTCCAATGGCGCTGCTTCGCATGGAAACCTGGAGAGAATAATCAGCGAGATTCTCCTCTCGGATCCTCTCAACCATCTGGTCATAGGCGGATAGGATGGCTTCACTTAATTCTGGGGGAACCGGTGCGGAGAGAATTAATTTCTGGATTTCCTCACTTACGAGGGTAACCGTTTCCAGGTCATTCGGATTAAGCTCCATTTTTCTCTTATTAATCTCATCAACAAGATCATTGCCGGTAAAGAAAAGGTCGTAAGCACGTGTGGTAATGGCAAATCCTTCTGGTATGGGAAGATTTGCCCGGTTGAGAATTTCACCTAAATTGGCACTTTTGCCTCCCACCCAGTCCACCATCTCTTTTGTAATTTGAGGATAGGGGAGTATCAATTCGGTTACCGGGCTTTGTTTCTTTTTTTCAAGTTCTTCCTTTATTCTTGAATTAAGGTTTTCGAGGACATTAAAGAGCTGAGGATACTTGTGGCCTGAAAGGGCATCCAAGCTTTTGACCATACGGAGCGTATAAAATACGGCCTGTACTGCTTGCGATCGCACATAGGACATGCCAAAGACCTGATGCCCCTGGAGCTTCTCTTCTATGTCGGCAATAATTTTCGAAAGTTCGGTGTTGGAATTTAACAATTCCTTGAAATGCTCATATTTAACCTGGAAAATCTCGGAGAGCTTGTCATTTGACGGTTTGCCTTTTCGAAGTTTCCAACTTTTGAGAGCACTGAATATTTCTAACATGGTGAATTTACCTCTCCCTTATCCACACTCACCACGTGAGGCTTTTGGGTTAGTTTAGTAGCGCTGAACCCTAAAGGAGTAAACGCCGTGAAAACAAAAACAACCATACCAGGAATTGTCAAAACTTTCAAGGAAGACCAAAATAATGCGGACAGGAGATAAAACTTTACAATTTGTAAAGAAAACTGACGTTCTTTTCACTGAATACAAAGCTCTATTTCTTTTTCTTTTAAAAAACCATTTCATTTCATAGTGTTATTTGATTTTTTGCCTTCTCCTCTTTGGCATATCTATTGCTTTTCCCTTACTCAGAACAATTAACGCCCGCCTATGTAAATAAGGGCTTTTGGAGTACCGGTATTTCCATGAAAGGAGGACGCTTTTATGAACTTTTTGGAAAGGAAGGTAGTTTTTACATTGCTTATTATTTTATTTTTTTTATCAGGGCGCTTTTACCCGGCCTTGGCTTCTTCTGAGGTTTCTTTGCAGGAAAGAATTGAGAAGCTGGAAAAAATCATGCAAGATCAACAGAGATCGCTTGAATCTTTGAAGTCTGAGTTGGAGAACCAAAAAGCAGCAGAGGAGACAAATCGTCAGGATCAGGAGAAACTCAGCACGCTGGAAAAGAAGGTTGAGGCGGTAGAGAGTGTGAAGACAAAAATGGAGCAAGAAGATGCCAAACTCCAAACGGACAAGAAGAAAAGGGCTATTGCCTACTGGCAAGATGGCTTTAATATTGAGACTCCGGATCAGCAATTCAGACTAAATATGGCTGGTGTACTCCAATTAGATTATCGCCAATTTTCGTCCGACCGAAGCGCAAGTAGTTTTGATATCCGCCGTGCCCGTTACGACATGAGAGGCTCTCTTTACCGGGATGAATTTGAACATCTTTTCCGCCTCCAGATCGAAATGGCTGATGAACCATATCTGAGGAATGCTTACTGGATGTTTAAGTTTCGTCCTGAGTTTAATTTCCAGCTCGGTCAGTTTAAGGTTCCTGCAGGAGGGGCTGACTTCTTGACCGAAGAGGCCCAGATTAACTTTATTGAGTATGCGACCGAGACTCCAGTAAGCCCATTTTTTGATCGCGGGATTAATATCCATAGCTTTTTCTTAAATGGAAAAGTCCAGACAAACCTGGCTGTGGTCACTGGCGTGGGAGTGGATAGAGATGTGGGACAAGGAGACTACGATAACCACAAGGACTATGCTGGACGTCTCCTTTTTATCCCCTTTAAGGATACAGCTATTCCCTGGCTTAAAGGGGTACACTTTGGAGGAAGTTTTCAAGACGGGCTTCAGACCATCAAAACCAAAAGAGGAGAGACCAGTAACCGGACCGAAAACTATGAGTCCTTATGGTTTAGGTGGACTAAGGACTACGTTGACCTTGAAGAGCGTAAGCGCTATGGAGGGGAGGTTCACTGGTTATATGGCCCATTTTCTATGAGCTATGAATTTAACCGCGTTCAGTGGGAAGATATTACCGTATACAAAGAGGTTTATACCACCGTGCCTACAGTTGGTGGGTCAATAGCTAAAACCCAGCGTGTCTTTGATTTCTGTCTTCCTGATGAGTATCATGCCGATGTTCACCAGGTATGGGTGAGCTACTTTCTTACGGGGGAGGAAAAGCAATTTCAGGATATCTTTTTTGCCTGGAGGCAACCAAAGCCAAAGCAGAACTTTAGTCTGAAGCAGGGTACCTGGGGGGCATGGGAGATTCTGGCCCGGTATAGCTATAAAGATGCTTCCGAAGAACTCTTTAATTCGGGAATCCTTGAGGGAAGCAGAAGCGGATATTCAGTAACTGGTGGATTACGCTGGATATGGAATCCCAAGGTCAGGCTTATGCTTGACGTCAACTACTTAAAGAGCGCCGAAGGGAAAGGGATTATTGTTGAGAGAACAGATAAAGGAGCTTCCCCATCAAGGAGTTATAAGGATTCAGAAACTGCGGTTCTGATGCGATTTATCCTGACACCATAAAATGCTTGAGAGTACCGTATTTTCGTTGTGAGATGACTTAGGCGATCATGCGTGTACCTTCTATTCTTTCATAACAGTATTCTTTCAAGCCTAATGCCCGCACAATGCTTGTAACCCCAAGCAAATCTCCCCTGATAGAAAAACCCACAAGGCAGGCAACAAACCACAGAAACGTTCTCAATCGTGAGCAAACGGGACGAAATTCACGCACTACCATCCACCAGTGTGCCCAAAGTTCCATTATCATTTCCCTTCCAAGAAAAGTTGTTGACAAAGTTACGAATATAGCATAGATATGCTATATTATGAAAAACAAAAAACTACATCAAACAGAAAAACAGATAGAAAAGACAAAAAAGGAACTTCAGACAATAGGAGAAATGAGGCCGGGTTCATTGACGTGTCAATATCGGAACCCGAAAGACCGTATAGGCCCGTATTATCAGTTGAGCTATACGTACAAAATGAAAAGCCGCACAGAGTATGTGCGGCCAATTTTTGTTGATCAAATCAGAAAGGAAATTGCTAACTATAAACGTTTCAAAAAATTGGTGGACAAGTGGATTGAACTAGGAATAAAATACTCTAAATTGCAGATAGCGATCGCCAAAAAATCGAAACAAATGTAACAGAGAACTCGGTACTCTCAAGTAAGTTCCTGTCTACGATATACGGATTCTGTATAATATGATATTAAAAACAATTTACGGCAGTCAAGGAGATTATCCTTCAGAAATTATTTGTTTCTTTGGTTAAAATATAGTATCGTTAAACACAAATCGAAGGAATAAACCGATCCAGTATAATAATTGTTCGCTGCGCGCTGATTCGCGCGCCTCGAACCAATCGTTCGAGGGGGCCGAACGCATAACACCTGCGGACGCTTGCGCGCTCCGGTGTTACACGTTCGGCCCCTCAACTCGCCGTTAGGTGTCTTGAATAATGGCGGCAGTCGTGTAGAATTGCGGGTGGAGATGCCCAATGCCTACTATTAGCGAGTTGTGGCAGCAAAACAAGCAGTACCTTCTCGAGAAGAAACTACAGCAAGTGCTTTCCTTCTGCGGAGATGGGAAGCTAAAGGACGGAAATGATACCTCTGCGCAATTCCGCGATTATTTAGGCCTTGTCCCGACCAGCGTGCTGCGAAGCTACGCCCAAGAGTGCCTTCAAGACTCATTTCAAGACAGTGGCCTTGCTCTACAGGACATCGTAAATCAGATAGGAATGCGCCTTGGGTTTGAGGTAAAGCCTGGGGTATACCGCGGAAGTTCCACGATCATTGGCTACGACGGGCTCTGGAAGGCGGTCGACGGGCATTTGCTGCTGATCGAAGTGAAGACGACAGACGCGTACCGAATCAACCTTGACACTATCGTCGAGTATCGGAAGAAGCTCGCTGCAAATGGAGTCCTAGAGGTCGAAAAGACTTCAATCCTTATAGTTGTGGGGCGCCAAGATACGGGCGATCTTGAGGCCCAAATACGTGGATCACGAAACGCATGGGAAATACGATTAATTAGCACAGACTCTTTGCTTGTTCTTCTATCCCTTAAAGAAAAGCTAGATGATGCCCAAACTATTCACCGAATAAACGAGATACTTAAGCCTCAAGAGTTTACCAGAATTGACAAGCTGATAGACATAATGTTTACTACTGCCAAGGACATAGAGCAGGATGAGGAGGAAGAGGAGGAGGAGGAACTAGATTACGCCGAGAAGTCTGAAAATAAAGAATCTAAGAAAAAGTTCACGCCCGTCAACTTTCATCAGGACTGTGCAGATAGGATTGAAAAGAAACTGGGTGCGGTGTTGGTAAGGCAATCCAAGTCCGCATACGTATCAGAGAGAGAAAACATCGCCATAATACTCACCGTTTCAAAGGCGCACGCTGCTGGCTCGCACAGGAAGTACTGGTTCGCTTTCCACCCATACTATAAGGACTTCTTAGAAAAGTACGAGAAGCCTTATATTGCCTTCGGATGCGGCTCAAAGGATCTAATTGCATTGGTGCCATTTGCCGTCTTCAAGCCGTGTATCGATGACTTATGGTTTACCAAACGGGAAGACAAGCTTTACTGGCATGTGGTAATTCATGAGAAGTCCGGGAAACTCGAATGGCAACTTCCAAAGAAAGACAGCTTCCTGAGTCTTAATGACTACATATTGAAAGACACCTAACACTTATAAGGCCTCCGGCTGTCAAGAGAAAAAACTATCCCATTACGAAAAACTTTTCCTTTCTTTCGTTCTAACGGTTAGCGAGCCTTTATGCCTGTTGGCAGCCTTTCTGACTTGGTTTCAAAGCGGGTGACGGGAAAGATCCTGCACCAAATCAATCCACCTGACCGCTATTCCGCTGCGCTTCATAGCGACAGGTGATTTCCAACGTGTGTGCCAGGCATGGCACGTAGCTTGCGGGGTGGAAGTCCTCGTACCAGGTATTAGCGGAGCCGAAGGTTAGGAGAAGGGCAAGGGCGTCGTCGTGAGGCGGGGTCTGAAGGAAGCCCAATCCAAAGATGCAGGGCGACGAACAGGAACCGGATATGAGGTGTGGGTACACTCGGGACGAGCGGGCACGTGACCGCGAAGTCCTCCATCCGCAAATGGGGTGTGCTTTATAAATCCGGCGTTTATGCATCAAACGTTACGTGTCTTACCCTGGGAGATCTCGTCTGTGCCACGGGACGTCGCGTG
>JAZDOO010000259.1:0-4063 GCA_043798555.1 Pseudomonadota bacterium
TTGGTCTCAATTTACCCATCTATGCGGACAATGCCTTGAAAGGGGCGGTAAACATGGTTACCGGAGGAAATGAAAAAGATGTGCACTATAAAAACGTTAACCACCCCCGGGAATACCAAATAACCCGATTTGCAGATTTACGTAAGGCAAAAGTCAATGATCCCTGTGCTCGCTGTGGGAAACCCCTACGGATGAGAAGAGGGATCGAAGTGGGACACATTTTCAAACTGGGGACAAAATATAGTGAAGCCCTCCATGCTACCTATTTAGACCAGGGAGGAAAAGAGACGTTAATCGTGATGGGCTGCTACGGGATCGGGGTGGGGAGAACAATCGCTGCGGCTATTGAGCAGCACCATGATAACGATGGAATTATTTTCCCCAAAACTTTAGCGCCTTATTATGTTTTCATCCTTCCCGTGAGCATAAAAGACGAAAAATTGCGAGACACCGCTTTCCAGCTCTATAACCAGTTGAGCCGGGAAGGGATAGAGGTGCTCCTCGATGATCGGGATGAACGACCGGGGATAAAATTCAAAGATGCTGATTTACTTGGAATACCTCTTAGACTCACGGTTGGCTCCCGCAACCTGGAGGAAGGAAACGTTGAGCTAAAGCTTCGAAATTCCGGGGAGGTAGAGTTGGTAACTATTGAGAAAACAGTTGAATATGTTAAGAAGTATCTCTCAAACGAAAGTAACGTAATCTCAGAATGTTAAATGGAATCACTATCCCTACCCTCTGAAAAATTTTACCCAAAGAACCTCAGCGTAACCAAAGAAGAAGCGTTACACCAAAGACCGTCTATCATTCGAATAAATGACATCATAAAAAATCTGACTTCCTATTGTCCTTCCCCGGATATAGAGTTGATTGAGAAGGCATATGTGTTCTCTGCCAAAGTTCACCTGGGCCAGGTACGGCTTTCAGGGGAACCGTACCTCATTCATCCCTTGCAGGTTGCCTATATTCTTACCAAAATGAAGTTGGATGAGACCTGTGTGGCTACCGGGCTTCTCCATGACACTGTGGAGAATACCTATGCTGCCCTCGAAGAGATCCGGACTCTTTTCGGGCCGGAAATAACCACCCTGGTAGATGGTTTGACCAAAATCAGCAAAATGAACTTCCAAAGTACTGAGGAGCGGCAGGCCGAAAATTTTCGAAAAATGATCCTCTCCATGGCCAAAGATATTCGGGTGATTCTTATAAAATTAGCTGACCGACTTCATAACATGAGAACCTTAGAGTTCTTACCCTTAGAAAAGCAAAAAAGCATTTCCCAAGAAACCCTGGAAATTTACTCGCCCATCGCCAACCGTCTCGGAATTGATTGGATTAAAACCGAACTGGAAGATCTGTCCTTTACCTATCTTCACCCTGAGGAATTCCATTACTTAGGAGAAAGGATCAAGGCCCAAGAAAATGAACTGAACCACTATATTGAGGAAGTCCGAAAACTTATTTCTGATAAATTAGCTCACCTAAATCTCCGTGAGGAAATCATTGGCCGCTTGAAGCACTACTATGGCATTTATAAAAAAATGCTTCGCCAGCAAATTGATTTTGATCAGGTTTACGATCTGATTGCCTTCAGGGTTATTGTAGGTTCAGTGAAGGATTGTTACGAAGCCTTAGGCAATATCCATGCTGCCTGGAAGCCGGTTCCCGGGCGATTTAAGGATTTCATTGCCATGCCGAAAGCCAATATGTATCAATCACTCCATACCACCGTGATTGGTCCTCGGGGTGAACGGATGGAAATTCAGATAAGAACTCTCGAAATGCATAAAATAGCTGAGGGGGGAATTGCCGCCCATTGGAGATACAAAGAGGGGAAGGCAGGTGATAAACGCACTGATCAGGTGTTTTCCTGGCTTCGCCAGATGCTGGAATGGCAGCAAGATCTCAAGGATCCAAGCGAATTCCTGGAAACCGTTCGCATTGACCTTTTCCCTGATGAAGTATACGTGTTTACCCCTAAGGGAGAAGTGAAGGCCTTCCCCCAAGAGGCCACTCCCATAGACCTTGCTTACAGCGTTCACTCTGACGTTGGTCATCATTGTGTGGGGGCCCGGGCAAACGGACGGATGGTACCGTTAAACTATCACCTTAAAAATGGTGATACGATTGATATCATCACTTCGGTCCATCAAAAGCCCAGCAAAGATTGGCTTAAGATCGTAAAAACCTCTCGTGCCCGAACGAAAATCCGTCAATGGCTTCGTCTTGAACAAAGGAACGACAATATCCAGGCTGGCCGGGGAATGTGCGAGCGCGAATTTAAACGATATAATCTCAATTTTACGAAATTATATAAGGCCGGAGAAATAAGCAAGCTGGCAGAAGAATTTAGCTTTCATGATATTCCGGACTTTTTTGCTGCCATCGGGTATGGGAAAGTATCTGTCAGTCAACTGATCCAGAAGTTTATTTCTCCTGAAAAATTTGAAAAACAGCGTAGCCTCATCCAGGAAAAACAAAAAGAAAAAAGAAAGAAAAAATCCGATACCCCCTCGAGTGGAATTCAGGTACGAGGTCTCGACCATGTTTTGATAAATTTTGCTCGCTGTTGTAACCCCATTCCTGGGGAAAAAATTATGGGGTACATCACCAAAGGAAGAGGAGTGACGATCCATGTTGATGGCTGCCCCCGTCTTTCCGAGTTTGACTCTGAAAGAAAGATAGAGGTAAATTGGACTGTTAATCAAGAACTTACCCGCCCGGTAAAAATAAAAATCCTCAGCCACGATAAACCGGGATTACTTGCTGAGATCAGTGGCGCGATTGCTAAATTAAACTGCAACATCAAAGGGGCCAGCGTCGCCACCACTCAAGATCATCGGGGAATAAGTATCTTTGAAGTGGAGGTTAAAGACCTCTCCCATATAGAGAATATTATCCGCACGGTCCAAAAGATTAAAGGGGTTATTACGGTGAGCAGGTTAAAGATATAAAGGGGAGGAAAGCAAAACACCTACGATGTTTGCATTAAAAATCCAGAACGTATACACTTAGTACAAGCCCTTACCCGTCTCCGCGATCCTTTTTGCCCGACGCGAACTTTCTGGAGATTGGGATACCACGTCCTTTTCGTTTTATTGTGAGCATGGCTGATCGTATATCCTACCTGGGGTCCTTTTCCACAAATTTCACATCTCCGTGCCATATTCCACCTTCTTCATTGAGGAAACACGTTTAAAAATACCCCACCCCTCTACAAAGAGCTGGGGGGTTATAGTTTATAATCAAAAATTATTTTTATTGCAAGATTTATTTTTAACAAATTATTCCATCACTATCAAGTCTATTATTATATCCTATCCGGTTTCGGAGGGGCATTTTTTCTTCGCTCAATATATTCCTGGGGTAGGAAAATATTGTTTTCTATGCCAGAAAGGCTTACTTTTAAGATAATGAATTTAAAAGAATTTTAATAAAATGGAGGTTAAAAAAATGAAGAAATTTGTCATAGTTATTATTCTCTTTTGCTTTGTTTCCATTTCCTACGCCTGGGAGACCGGAGAAACCAAAAACAAAGTTTGGACCGGTTACCAAGGAAAAACCGAAAAAATTTTAATGAGCTACCCCTATTATGACTGGGATTATATCACCGAAATCTATACTAATTCCGACGGTGAGTGTGTAATTAAAAGAAGCGATGGAAGTTGGCTGGTTACCACCCGCCTTGAGCACGTGGCCATAGCTTGCCAGGCGTATACCCTTGGCCTACAATTGATTGTCAATTGGGTGGCCTATAATACCTGGGATGCTTTCGCCGTAATGTATTAAAAAAAAAGGTTTTTTTGCGAGCACAGGTTTTTTTCTTGACTTGCCCATTAATAAGGGCAATGCTTTATCCTTTTAATCTTAAAATTCAGCGGTTAAATTTACGCCCTACCCAAATGAAATATAACCACGTCTTATTTCTATACCCGTATATCGAAAAAACCGTAACCAATACCATGATGCTCTTTCCACCTACGGGTCTTGAGTATGTGGCCGCAAGCGCCAAAGATTGTGTCGGCAAAGTAACCCTCCTTGACTTAAGATATGAAAAAGA
>JAZDOO010000261.1:0-2394 GCA_043798555.1 Pseudomonadota bacterium
GGAACCCGGTGCAAAGAAATCGTGAAAAGTCTCTTAGAATTTGGTCGTCAAACCGACGGTCGGTTTGAGCTGGTAGATGTCAATAAAGCCATTAATGATGGACTCTTTTTTCTGGAACGTCAGGCCCTTTTTCATAATATCAACATCATTAAGCACCTGGACCCCTCCCTTCCTCTTGTTCAAGGAAATCCCAATCAACTAAAACAGGTATTTATGAATATCATGGTCAATGCCGCTGAGGCAATGTCTGATGGAGGAGGCTCTTTAACCATCGCCACCGGAAGAAGCTCTGACGGATCCTTAATTTCTATTGACTTTCACGATACTGGTACGGGAATACCGCCTGCAATACAGTCGAAAATTTTTGACCCCTTCTTTACTACCAAAGAGGTAGGGAAGGGGACTGGCCTGGGGCTGAGCACTTCCTATGGAATTATTCAGGACCACCATGGCAATATTGAGGTGGAAAGTGAGGTTGAGAAAGGAACCAGCTTTACTATTGTCCTGCCTACTTCTGTAGAAGAAATTCAATGACATCGAACAGTAATACACCAGAGCTTGAAGCCAGTATTCTTCGGCAGAAACCTTTTTACTGCCATGTGAAATCATTTGGAACCGAGGAGTTGATATTAGCGGCCAAAAACGCTATCGAACGATCCCTCACCCACGGGTAATGATTTTCTCAGAGAGAGGAGGAGTTATGGATTTTCAAAGCCTGTTAGATAGTGATCAGTTTTTACTTATTGCAGCATTAGAGCCCCCAAAGGGTACTGATCTTTCCATTTTTTTGAGGTACGCTGATAGCCTTAGGGGGCGGGTTCATGCGGTGTTAGTACCGGAGATGAGCGGAGCAATCATGAGAATGAGTTCTCTCAGCGCCTCCTTTAGCTTAAAACAAAAAGGGTTAGAACCCATCGTGAATATCCACGGCCGGGATCGGAATCGGCTGGCACTTCAGGCCGACATTCTCGGTGCTTTCTCCTTGGGGTTGAAAAACCTGTTTCTCAATGCAGGAGAAGACATTAAGAGCGGGGATCACATTGATGCCAAACCAGTATATGATGTGGATGTGATTGGCCTTTTAGAAGCGATCAAAAAACTGCAAAAGGGAACCGATCTCGTGGGGAATGACCTCTCCGGAGCGCCTCAGTTTTGCGTTGGATCAGAGGTAAATGCTGGATTACAAAGAGGAGCGCTCGAACTGGAGATCCTGGAGATGGAAAAAAAGATAAAAGCCGGAGCCAATTACTTCTTCACTCCCTCAATATACGACGTGAATATGTTTGAACAGTTCATGAAAAAAGTGGCCCCATTTAAAGTCCCGGTCTTCCCTCAGATCACCATCCTGAAGTCAGCGGGAATGGCTCGCTTTATGTCCCGCCACATGGAAGGGGTCACCATCCCCGAGGAAATCATTGATCGCTTAGGAAAGGCTCCCGACAAAATAAAAGAAGGGATTACCATTGCAATTGAGACGATACAAAAGCTAAGGGGGCTTTGCCGCGGTGCCCTTTTAGTTGCTATTGGCGGAGAGGAAAGGCTATCAGCCTTATTGGATCAGGCTGGTTTGTAACCAATTGGAAAGGGTAGAGAGAATGGAAGCAACGCCAATTATCTTGAGTGGAGATACTGAATTTCGTGATCGGGTGGTTGATGCAGTGGGAAGTGAAGTCTTTTCCTGTTATCAGTGTTATAAATGCTCGGCTGGATGCCCGGTCTCTTATGCAATGGATCTTCTCCCGCACCAAGTGATACGCTCGGTATTGCTTTTTCAGAAGGAAAAAGCTTTATCTTCCCGCACTATCTGGATCTGTGCTTCCTGTGAAACGTGCACCACTCGTTGCCCCAACGAAATTGATATTGCCAAAGTAATGGATGTTCTCCGGCAGATGCAGATAGAAAGCGGCAAGGCCTCCAAAGAGCCAAAAGTTCCTATCTTTCATAAGGCTTTTCTTGATACCGTTAAAAAATGGGGCCGGGTTCACGAGCTCAGTATGCTCCAAAATTATTTATTACGAAGCGGTGACTTTAGGGAAAAATGGCAAACCGGTGAATGGAAAAACGATGTGAAGCTGGGAATGAAAATGTTTTTACGGGGTAAACTGAAAATTATGCCTCATAAATGTAAGGAAGCAAAAGTAGTGCGAGGAATGTTTGATCAGGCAGAGGAGTATAAGAAGGCATGAAAGTTTCTTTTTTCCCTGGCTGCTCTCTGGAGGGCACTGCTCGAGAATATGGTGAATCAATAGAGGCAATCTGTAAGGCCCTTGACCTCGAACTGGAAGAGTTACCTGACTGGAGCTGTTGCGGGGCAAGCTGTGCTCACTGTACCAATGAATTTCTTTCCATTGCGCTTCCGGCAAGAAACTTGTCCTTGGCAGAAAAGCTCAGACA
>JAZDOO010000306.1:0-4459 GCA_043798555.1 Pseudomonadota bacterium
GCCATAAAGAACTTTACGATGATTATAAAATCCGGTGTGAGAAAATAAAACAAATGGGGGGAGCCAAGGCTGTGGAAACCCAGCACCAGCGGGGAAAGTGGACCGCCCGGGAAAGAGTCGAATACTTTTTTGATCCTGGTAGCTTTACTGAAATAGGAATGCATGTTAAACACCGGACAATCCATTTTGGAATGAACCAGAAGGAAGTACCGGCTGAAGGAGTAATCACCGGATACGGGAAAGTAAATGGAAGGTATGTGGTCGTTGCGGCCGAGGATTATACCAGCATGGCAGGAACTTTTGGAGAATACCATGGCAAGAAATTTGTCCGGGCCATTGAAATTGCAAAAGAAAACGGATGGCCACTTGTGGGGATGAACGATTCAGGAGGTGCCCGGCTGCAGGAAGGCATGGATACCCTCGAGGCCTATGGATTTTGTTTTCGAGCACAAATTTTAGCTTCAGGAATAATCCCCCAGATAGCATTATTAATGGGCCCCTGTCTTGGAGGTCAGGCGTATCATCCTATTATGCAAGATTTTCTTATCCAGTGCCGGAATACAGGTTTTATGGGGATCGCCGGCCCGGCTTTTGTTAAAACCCAGATCGGCGAGGAAATTTCTCTCGAAGAGCTTTCGGGCGTTACTGCACACGCAGTGAAATCAGGACAAACTCATTTTGTTGTTGAAGACGACCAGGATTGTTTAAATAAGGCAAAGGAACTATTAGCTTTTCTCCCTTCCAATAATAAGGAAAAGCCGCCTCGGATAAAAACTGATGATGACCCGGAAAGAACAATTCCCGAGTTGGATGATGTTCTTCCTGAAAAACCCACTGCCCCGTATGATATGTTAAAAATAATAAAAAAAATTGTAGATGACGAGTATTTCTTTGAAAGCATGAAAGATCATGCAAAAAATGTTAAACCGGGTTTGGAAGATTTAACGGAAGACCTGTGGGGATCGTTGCCAGCCAGCCAAAGTATAAGGCCGGGGTTCTTGACTGCGATACTGCCGATAAGGTAGCGAGGTTTGTCAGATTCTGTGATTTGTTTAATATTCCGCTGGTAAATATTCACGATACTCCTGGATTTTTAATCGGTTCGGAACAGGATTGGAAAGGTATCTTAAGGCATGGGGCCAAAATGCTTTATTGCTATGCGGATGCTACAGTTCCCTTGATTTCGGTAATGGTAAGGAAGTCGTATGCCGGGGCTCATTATGCGATGTGTGATAAAAGCATTGGTGCTGACTTCGTATTCGCCTGGCCAACCGCCCTGATTACCATTGTCGGAGCAGAAACCGCTGCCAGCGTGATTTTTGCCAAAGAAATAGCGGAAGCGGAAAGCTCCGAAGTAGTAAAACAACAACGGATTAAAGAATTCCGGGAACTCTATGAGCATCCCTATCTTGCAGCCGCACGGGGATACGTTGATGATGTAATCATGCCCCACGATACGAGGAAATGTATTAATCGGGCTCTTGATGTGTTAGAAAATAAAACCGTAAGCAGACCCTGGAGAAAGTATTCAAATATTAATTTGTAATAGTGTCGGTGGTCAGTTGACAGTTGTCTGTTGTTAATATAAAAATCCCCTCTGACTCTCCTTTCAAAAAGAGGGGGGGGGACGAAAATTTCCCTCTTTTATAAAGGGGGATTAAGCGGGATTTAATGAGGAGGACACCATGCGTGAGGTTGTTATTGTTAGTGGAGTAAGGACCGCCATCGGAGATTTTGAGGGGGGAATTAAGGAGGTTTCTGCCCTTGAACTGGGAAAGCTGGTGATCCTCGAGGCCATTAAAAGAGCTGGTATAAGACAAGAGGATGTGGATGAAGTGATTATGGGAAATGTCCTCCCCGGAGGGTTAGGCCAAAATCCAGCCCGCCAGGCCATGTTGATGGCCGGGCTGCCGGTAGAAGCTGGAGCCATAACCGTAAATAAGGTATGCGGCTCAGGACTGAAGACGGTGATGTTAGCGGCGCAGGCGATCATAGCCAACGATGCGGATATCATTGTCGCCGGAGGGATGGAGAATATGTATCTGGCTCCTTATTATCTTCCCAAAGCGCGGAGCGGTTACCGGCTATGGGACGGAAAGTTGATTGACGGCATGGTCCATGATGGTCTCTGGGACATCAGGGCTGATTACCATATGGGGATAACCGCCGATAATGTGGCTAAGAAATTTAACATCAGCCGGGAGGATCAGGACTCATTTGCTTTTCATTCGTTTCAGAAATCAAAAAAGGCCGCCGCCGGGGGAAGGTTTAAGGATGAGATTGTAGGGGTTGAAGTTCCCCAGCGGAAAGGTCAAGCCACAGTTTTTGACAAGGATGAAGCCTACCAGCGGGAGACCAGCCGGGAAGCATTGGCCAAACTCTCTCCGGCGTTTCAGAAAGATGGTACTGCCACCGCGGGGAACTCTTCAAAATTGAGTATTGGAGCGGCTGCCACGGTGATTATGGGAAAGGATAGAGCTGATAAGCTGGGCATCAAACCCTTAGCGAAGATTATTGCTCAGGGATCCGCTGGAATTGAAACCGATATTGTGGTGGCGGCACCGATAAACTCAATCCCCAAGGTGCTAAGGAAGGCAGGGATGGACCTGAAAGACATTGGCCTTCACGAAATTAATGAAGCTTTTTCATCTTCCACCCTGGCGGTAATTCGTGAACTGGGTATTGATGAAACCATTGTCAATGTAAAAGGAGGCGCGGTCTCACAAGGTCACCCCATCGGAGCCAGTGGAGCGATTCGTTTGGTAACCCTCCTTTACGCCCTGAGAGACTTGGGAGTGAACCGGGGCATGGTAAGTTTATGTTTGGGAGGGGGAGAGGCCGTGAGTATGATTCTGGAAAAATTATAAAGGTGACACTGTGCCGGGCGCTATAAAGATAGCTACTAACATTTCAAACGCTGAGCCGCTATCGAACCAGGAAATTCCCCAGACTAAAGTTTTAATCCGGGGAGGAGGTGACATGGCCAGTGGCGTAGCTTACCTCTTATTTAAAAATGGGTTTAAGGTTTTTCTCACCGAATTAGCTTGTCCTCTGGCTATTCGGAGGATGGTATCCTTTTGTGAAGCTGTTTTTGATGGAGAAAAAACCGTGGAGGGAGTCACCGCCTTACGGGTTTCAGAGCCAAAAGAAGCCTTTTCCGTCTGGGAGATGGGGAAAATACCGCTTCTGGTAGATCCGGAGAACCGGACAAAAAATTTTCTTAAACCCCACGTGCTTATAGATGCTACCATGGCAAAAAGAAATGTGGGCACCATGATCACCGATGCTCCGTTAGTGATTGGTTTGGGGCCTGGATTTAAGGCGGGAAAGGATGTCCACGTGGTGATTGAGACAAACCAGGGCTCCAGCCTGGGAAAAATTATCTTTGAAGGTGAGGCCGAACCGGACAACAGAATTCCGGAAATTATTGCTGGATTTGGGGAGGAACGGGTTATTCGGGCTCCTCGGGATGGTATATGGAAAATCGCTAAGGATATTGGAGCAATAGTGACTGAAGGAGAAATCATAGCCTGGGTGGAAGGCGAACCGGTTAAGGCCAGACTATCAGGGATTATTCGGGGGATGTTACGGGACGGGACTAAAGTAACGGAAGGCCTTAAAGCGGGAGAAGTTGATCCTCGGGGCGAGATGGATTATTGTACCAAAATTTTTGACAAAGCTATCTCCTTAGGAAATGCAGTGATGGATGCGATCTTATCCTTATTGCCCAAAAACCTATTGGCAGAGGAAGTATAAACTCAAAATGATGATCAGGGATAAAAAATGAAAAGGATAATAGTAGGAATGTCTGGGGCCAGTGGCCCTCAATACGGGATCAGGCTTCTGGAGGTTCTGAAAGAATTCGACAATGTCGAAACTCATCTGGTCATAAGTGAGGCCGCCCAAAAAAACATCCAACTGGAAAGTGATTTGACGGTGGAACAGGTCGAAGCATTGGCAGATTTTACCTATAGTAACACCAATCTCGCAGCCTCCATTTCGAGCGGCTCCTTTCGCACCGAGGGGATGGTCATCGCCCCGTGCAGCGTCAAGACCCTATCAGGCCTTGCCAATTCATTTGATACCAACCTCCTGATTCGGGCCGGGGACGTTACCTTAAAGGAAAAAAGAAAACTCATCCTCATTTTCCGGGAGACCCCGCTCCATCTCGGGCACCTTCGCCTGATGGCCCAGGTGGCGGAAATTGGAGCCACGATTTTGCCACCGATGCCTGCCTTTTACCATCATCCGAAGACCATTCAGGACATTGTTGATCAAACCATAGGAAAAATTCTTGATCAATTTGGCCTTGAGCATCAGTTGTTTTGCCGCTGGAAGGAACCGTGACCACAAAACTTATTTGAGCTTTGAATCTCTTCGGGTTGTATTCCCCGCCGCTTGCGGCGAGTTCGTCATTCCGGCGGAAGCCGGAATCCAGGGAATCTAATACCCCGCTGCT
>JAZDOO010000315.1:0-3160 GCA_043798555.1 Pseudomonadota bacterium
CCGAAACCTTTCTAAAAGTTCTATCAGAACTCAGGGGATAGGTGTGTCAAGCATGGGAAGCCAATATGTATCTTATTGATAGTAAAGAACTTTGTCACTCATTCACTTTCTTCTTGACAGGAACAATATAGGATGTCCCCTCCGAGCCATCGTTCTCGCTTTCACCCTTTCTCGCGGTTTTGCGACAAACCATAAAAACCAGATAAAATCAATTTTATAATTTTATGGAACTCCCCAACTTCCCCCGTTTCTTTTGAAAGGATCTCCAATGTGGAAATTTTTTCTTACTTTTCTTATTACTTACGGCACGATGCACTCCTTGTTTTACCACCGCGTGCGCGTGCTTCTGCCTGACCAGCGGTGGATTCACGGCCTTGTCATACTCCTCCTCGTGCTGCTGCTTGTCGTTCCTTTGAGCAGTTTTCCCCTGGAAAGAAGCGGGCATGTCGAGTCAGCTCGAGTGGCGGCGCTAATCGGCTTCAACTGGATGGGGTTTCTTTTCTTCGCGTCGATTCTGGTTATCGGCATGGATATTTTCGATATCCTTTCCTGGATAGGAAGGAGAACCTCCTCGTGGCAGCTTCCCACACTGTGGGGAAGAGGACCAGCGATGGTAATGCTGGCATCAGCGCTCCTCATCTGTCTCTACGGAGTTTTCGAAGCGCGCCGTATCCGCGTGGAGCGAATAACTGTTGCAACGGATAAACTACCTGCGGGAACCGAACAGCTGCGCATTGCCCAGATCTCCGACGTGCATTTAGGCCTGCTCATTGGAAAGCGCCTTCTCAGTACCATTATCGCTATTCTCGGCCGGGAGCAGCCTCACATCGTGGCAAGCACCGGTGACCTGCTCGACAGCAGCTCCAGTCATACCGATGGGCTTTCGCTACTCCTTAAGCAAATACAGCCCCGATACGGCAAATATGCCGTTACCGGCAACCACGAGTACTACCCTGGCCTTGCTCATTCGCTGGCGTTTCTCGATCAAGCCGGGTTCACGGTGTTGCGCAACCAGGTAAAAACCATGGGCGGAATCATCAACATTGCCGGGGTTGATGATCCCGCCCATGGAATCAAAACAGACGAAGTCGCCCTGCTCTCCTCCATAACAAACAACCTCTTCACCCTCTTTCTCAAACATCGGCCGTACGTGCCGGCAGAGACGCAAGGGCTTTTTGATCTCCAACTGTCCGGGCACACCCATAAGGGCCAGCTGTTTCCTTTCGGCTATGTAGTTTCCATTCCTTATCCCTACCTGGCGGGATTTTACCCCTTGGGCAAAGAGTCCTCGCTTTACACCAGCCGCGGTACCGGCACCTGGGGCCCTTCCATGAGAGTACTGTCACCGCCGGAAGTCACCATCATTGATGTGGTGAGCAACCGACAAAAAAGTGTTCAATGAAGTCGAGACCAAAAGAGTCAATGAAGCCGTTAAGAACAATCCGGATAAGTTTCCAGAGGGGTATCTCTTTGTTTTATCTGAAGATGAATGGGGAAAATTGAAGTCGAAATTTTCGTCTTCAATAACTCCTTTCACCTTACTCCTTACGGATTTGTAAGGAATAAGCTTCGAGGCATGAGGATCGAGGATGCAATTTGAAAACCTGGATGTATGGAAGCGAGCGACTCGGCTCTGTGTGGAAATTTATCAAACCTTGCGCAAACTGAAAGACTATGGTTTCAGAGATCAGATTACACGATCTGCCTTGTCTATACCGAGTAACATCGCTGAAGGATTTGAAAGGTCTTCTCAAAGAGAATGCCTGAGTTTTCTTTCCTATGCCAAAGGCTCATGTGGGGAACTCAGAACCCAAATCCACATCGCCATGGAGATTGATTATGTTAACAGGGAAACGGGAAACACGTGGTTGAACGAAGCCCAGGAGATCTCCCTAATGATCGGGGGCCTCATGAAGACCAAAAGGAGATTTTTATCATAATGAATCCTCGCTCCTCGCTCCTCGCTCCTCGTCCCTCGTTCCTCGCTCCTCTGCGCCATGCGCCCTGCTCAAAGCTCTATGCTTGCCGAAGGCATTGGTGAATTCATCAACATCGGTACCGGTGAAGATATAAAGATAAAAGACCTTGCACAGATGGTAAAAGATATTGTTGGATTTGAGGGGGAACTAAGATGGGACACGGCAAAGCCTGATGGTGCGCCACGCAAACTCCTCGATGTGAGCAGAATAAAAACCCTCGGATGGGAGCCAAAGGTGAGCCTTAACGAGGGAATAAAGAAAACATACGAATGGTATATGACAACCAAATCAACCAAAGAAACCATAGAAACTAAAGAAACCAGACAAACCAAACAAACGAGAACCGCCAGAATGTTCAAATTTCACGGACGTCCCCAACTTCTCTCTTGCAATTTCATAATAACTATTATATTTTAAAATTAAACCTTTATACTTGTTCCTCATCGTACCCGCGGAGGGAAAAATGAATTATCAAGATTTCATTGTTCGTGATTCACAAATTTGCGGCGGCGAACCGGTGATCAAAGGAACCCGCGTCACTGTCCGCTCCGTGTTAGCAAGCCTTGCGGAAGGGGGCCGCCCGGAGGAAATTCTCGCTGACTTCCCCACACTGAATGAAAAGCACATACTGGCGGTCATTGCCTTCGCCGCTGCATCTGCTGAAGACGATCTTCCCTTGCCTGCCGTCCCCAGGGTGGCATGAAAATAAAACTGGATGAGAATATTCCCGCCTCATTGGTGGTGCCGCTCACTGAGCTCGGCCATAACGTTGACACGATACCTCAAGAAGGGCTCGCTGGTGGTGATGATAGAACCGTTTGGGCTGCTGCTCAACGGGAGGAGCGATTTCTCATAACTCAAGACCTTGACTTTTCGGATATTCGCCGTTTCCGTCCCGGAGATCACCACGGTATCCTGTTGGTTCGCCTGCGGAATCCTGGACGACTGGCTCTGGTAAAACAAATTCGGGAGATATTTTCAAAGGAGAACATAAAAGACTGGCAAGGATGCTTCATTATTCTTACCGACTTAAAGCTCCGAATCCATCGGCCAAAGGCCCTGTAACGAGGGCGATTGGTTTTTTCTGCTCCTTACGACAAAATAAAGGAATAAGATTCGAATCATGAGGATCGAGGATGAAATTTGAGAACCTGGAGGTATGGACACGAGCGACCCAGCTC
>JAZDOO010000321.1:0-2873 GCA_043798555.1 Pseudomonadota bacterium
ATGGTAGCAAAATTAGAAATTGCGCTCAAACCCGAGCTTTTTGATGCTGAAGGAGAATCCGTCAAGGTCCAGGCGCGCGAATATTTTGGCATTACCTTAGGTTCTGTACGCGTGATCCATATCATTATTCTTGACCTCCCACTGAGCCCCCATCAACTTGAAGGAGTGAGAACCAAACTTTTTACCAACCCGGTAACGCACCATTCATCTTTCAACGCTCTTGGTATTCCCTTTGACTGGGCCATTTGGGTAGGGTATCGTCCGGGCGTGAGGGATACGGCAGGAAGCACTGCGAAGGAGGCGATCGAAGATTTCCTTAAGATGAGATTCCGTGAAGGAGAAGCCTGCTACACCTCTAAACTTTATTGTGTATGCGGACAGGGGCTTGCCCGCGAACGTATTGTCCAGATTGCCCGTGAGTGCCTGGCCAATGAGCTTATCCAGCAGTGGACCATTATTGAAAAGGGCCAGTGGAATCTCAGAGAGGAGGTGGGGTTATCGGTTCCCAAGGTAACGTTACACCATACACCAGTGGTGACGGTTATCCCCATTGCTACTGATCAAGCGTTAATGAGGGTGAGCGATGAGCGAAATTTGGCACTTAATCCCCGTGATATTCCAACCATACGAGAGTATTTTCTAAGACCCGAAGTAAGGAATGAAAGGTTAGGAAAAGGCCTTGATCTCCCCACGGATGTGGAGTTGGAGTACATTGCCCAGACCCGGTCTGACCACTGTAACCATAATACGTTTAAGGGATTGTTTTATTATAAAGATCTTGCTACCGGACGAGAAGAAGTTATTAACAATCTGTTTAAGACCTGTATCGAGGAACCTACTTTGGAAATTCAAAGGCAGAAGCCCTGGGTAGTTTCCGTTCTTTGGGATAATGCGGGGGTTGGCCGGTTCGATGACGAACATTATTACACCATCACCGGAGAGACTCATAACAGTCCTTCCAATATGGAAGCGTACGGTGGAGCGATTACCGGAATTGTGGGTGTCTATCGTGATCCGCTGGGAACTGGTTTAGGATCAAAACTGATGCTGGGCATGTATGGATATTGCGTTGGCCCCAGGGATTACCGAGGCGACCTGAGGCCGCACCTTCATCCCCGGAGACTCCTGGATGGAGTGATTGCCGGAGTCAAGGATGGGGGTAACAAAAGCGGTATTCCCACTCCTTATGGGAATGTATTTTTCCACGAAAGTTATCTGGGGAAATGTCTGGTTTTTGTAACTGCCATCGGGATTATGCCCTCAAAAGTTACAGGTAAACCGAGCGAAAAAAAGACCACCAGTAACGGGGACCTCATTATCATGACCGGTGGCAGGGTAGGTAAAGATGGCATTCATGGAGTGACTGCTGCCTCGGAGGTTTTTAGTGAACACACCCCTGCCGGTCATGTGCAGATTGGAGACCCGTACACACAGAAAAAAATGCTCGATTTCCTGTTAGAGGCAAGGGACGAAGGCTTGATTGTCTACATTACTGATAATGGTGGGGGAGGGCTCTCTTCTTCCATCGGGGAAACCTGTAGATTCAGTAATGGGTGTGAGGTTCACTTAGATAACGTTCCCCTCAAGTATGCTGGTCTGGACCCGTGGGAAATCTGGATTTCCGAATCGCAGGAGAGGATGACCGTGGCTATTAAGCCTGAGCATGAAACAAGGTTCGTGGAACTCTCCCGGAAACATGACGTGGAAAGTACGGTGATCGGCAAGTATACCAATTCCGGAAAGATTCATATCCTTTTTGAAAATAAGACCTGTGCTTATGTGCACACTGAGCTTTTGAACTCGGATTTTCCTCAGTGGGAATTTGAGGCGGAGTGGATCTCGCCTGAGTTACGCGGATTGAGGGAGCCGGTATTCCAGGAACCAAAAGACCATGCTACCTGTTTGAAAGAGGTGTTATCCAGGCCGAACATTGCGAGCAAAGAATGGATTGTCCGACAGTACGACCATGAAGTGCAGGGAGGGAGTGTTATCAAGCCTTTAGTGGGAAAAGAGCGGGATGTGGTGAGCGATGCAGTGGTAGTTCGGCCGATTTTATCTTCCTGCCGGGGATTGGCGGCTACGCAGTCTCTTAATCCCACTTACAGTCTCATTGACGCTTACCACATGGTTGCCTGCACCATTGATGAAGCAGTGAGACGACTGATTGCAGTGGGCGCCGGTTTAGAACATATCGCCGGCGTTGATAATTTTTGCTGGCCTAATATTCAGTATCATCCAGTTTCTAATCCCGATGGTAAGCTTAAGGCTGCCCATCTGGTGAGGGCCAACCGGGCGCTTAAGGAGTACTGTCTTCAGTTTGGCATTCCTCTCCTTTCCGGGAAAGATAGCATGTATATTGACGGAAACGTAAAGGGTCGTTATGGAGAAACGCACAAAGTGTCAGGGTTGCCCACGCTCCAGTTTACTGCTGCCGGCATTATTCCTGATATTCGAAAATGTGTTACTATGGAAGCAAAAATTCCCGGGGATTTGGTGTATATCTTAGGGGAGACTCGCAATGAGCTGGGGGGATCCGAGTATTATGAAATGTTTGGGTACACCGGGCTTACTGTCCCGAAGGTAAATGCCGATGAGGTTATTCCCCTTTACCGGGCATTGAGCAGGGCCATACATGAGGAGATCGTGGCCTCAGCCCATGGAATTTACCGGGGAGGGATCGGGGTACATCTTGCTTTGGTAGCTATGGCCGGATGTTTGGGGCTTACCATTGACCTAAGGCAGGTGCCGGTGAGGGAAATTTTTGAAAATGACCGCATCCTTTACTCGGAGACGCCGGGAAGGTTTATTGTGACCATTGCGCCAGGGAATAGGGAGAGGTTTGAGACCCTTTTGGAGGGATGTCAGTACGCCTG
>JAZDOO010000357.1:0-15674 GCA_043798555.1 Pseudomonadota bacterium
CCGAAAACCCCCCGGAAAGTAGATCCCTTATATTCAGGGAGGAGCGCATCAGTTTCAAATACATTCGCAAAGACGTATTTGCCGTATAACATTTATTCCCCCCCGCCAGATTCGCCTGCTATGCTTGCCGTGCCGTTAAAAACATAAACCCCGTTCTCGTTGTGAGAAACGGGGTTTATGGGGTACTCATGTTCATCTTTTTCTCCACAAAGGGAAAAGAGAGGCGTGGTGATTTGATTTATTCCTAAGCTAAGCTTATCTTCTTGATTTGTCAAGAAATTTTAAGATTAAACCCCCCTGGTTGTAAACGCATCATGGATAGAGTATATTTAATTAAAAGTTGTTTTTCTCTGAAGATAAAGTTTTACTTTATAATTATATTATAAGTATTCAATTTTAAAATATTTTAAAAGAGAAAACATCCATGAACCACTCACGCTATAACCACACTACCTCTGGTCGAAGGATTTTTCTTAAACTTCTGGGAGCTTTTGGTTTCTTACTCGGGATACCTTCCTGGGGGAGAGCCTTTTTTGTCAGTGTGTTTCCCACTCGAACGGTGGAGAAAGAGGATTTCACCTTTGATCCCGGTACCGGAATGGTAAAATGGAACGGGAAGGAAGAAACGCCTTACCATTTATTGGTTAATGGACTGGTAGAAGAGCCAAAACAGTTTTCTTATACCGAGCTTCTATCGCTTCCTCAGGTGACTCAAGTTTCCGACTTTCATTGTGTGGAGGGCTGGTCAGTGAGGGATGTCCGGTGGGGTGGCTTTCGGTTCGAGGAGATCACCAAGAGAGTTTCCGTGAAACCCGGTGCTGGTTATGCAGTGTTTCATGCTTTGGGAGAGACTACAGACACTCCCAAAGGGCAACGCCATTATCTTGAGTCGTTTCCCCTCAGCGAGTTACTTGATCCGAAACGAGCCTGCCTGATGGTGTTATTTAAAGATGGAAAGCCCCTGACGCATGACCGGGGAGCACCACTAAGAGTGATTGCTCCCTCTGCCTTGGCCTACAAGAGCATTAAATACGTTACCCGAATTGAATTTACCCAAAAGCCCCAGCCCGGGTGGTGGACCTTAGCCAATCCCATTTATCCTATTGAAGCTCCGGTACCTGCCTCACAATTAAGGGGAAAGGATAAATCTCATGGAAACGGTTAACGAAATCCTGGAGGCAAGCAGCCGCAAGTATCCCACAAAAACCGCGATTATCTTTGAGGATAGACGGATAACCTATGAGGAGGTGGAAAAAAGCGCGAATCAATGTGCCCACGGATTGATGACGCTGGGAATAAAACGAGGGGACATGGTGGGGATCCTCATACCTAACTGCCCGGAATTTATTGTTGCTTACTTTGGAATCCTGAAGTCGGGGGCAACGGTCGTTCCCATGAACCCTACCCTTTCAGGCGATGAACTGGCGTACATGATGAAGGATGCAACGGTAAAGGCCGTCTTTACCCTCCCGCCACTCCTTCCTTTACTGCAAAAGCTCAGCCCCCAGGTAAAACATTTAACGCATCTCATCATCAGGGGAGATGAAACATCCGATGAGGCAATCTCTTTCAGTTCCTTAGTGCAAGGAAAGGAGAGCACCCCCCCGGGGATAAGGGTTGGCTCTGATGAAACTGCAGTGTGCATCTACACTTCGGGAACAACCGGCAGTCCCAAAGGAGCGTTATTGACCCATCGAAATCTTCTCGCTAATGTCAATTCCGTCCTTCAGGTTTTTCCCGTAGATGCGAGTGACGTCTTTACCTGTATTTTGCCCTTGTTTCATGCTTACTCGGCGATGGCATCCCTCTTATGCCCTTTTGCCCTGGGAGCAGGGGCAGTGGTGACCGAGCGATTTATCCCCCGAAAATGCCTCCAGATGATTCAGGATCACCGCATCACGGTTTTTGTGGGTGTTCCCGCTCTTTTTGCCGTATTAACCCAGATAAAGAACCCCCGTGAGTTTGACCTCACCTCCTGGCGATTTTGTGTTTCTGGGGGAGCTCCGCTTTGGTCCGAAATCCTTACGTTGTTTGAAACAATGTATCCGGTGAAAATCTACGAAGGAGACGGCCCTACCGAATGTTCTCCCGTAACTTCTGTGAATCCCATCGGAGGGAAAAGGAAAGTGGGAAGCATTGGCCTTCCCCTTCCGGATGTGGGGATGAAAATCGTGGACGAACATGATAACGAACTTCCACCCGAACACGTAGGAGAAATTGTGGTGCGGGGCCCAAACGTGATGAAAGGGTACCTCAACCAACCGGAGGCAACTAAGGAATCCCTTCGAAACGGCTGGTTTCATACCGGGGATATTGGCAAAATGGATCATGAGGGATACTTTTATATTCTCGACCGAAAAAAAGATATGCTGATTGTGGGGGGGCTTAATGTGTATTCCCAGGAGGTGGAGAAAGTCTTGTTGTCTCACCCCCAGGTTGCAGAGGCAGCAGTGGTTGGGAGGCCTGATAAGTTACGGGGAGAAGTGCCCAGAGCGTATGTGGTGCTGAGAGAAGAAGAAAAGGTTGACCCCGATGACCTGATTCGTCATTGCCGGGAACACCTGGCACCCTATAAAGTTCCCCGTGATATTACTGTTGTCCAAGGTTTCCCGAAAACCGCTACCGGTAAAGTGATGAAATGGAAACTGTCGTACAAAGGGGTCAGGTCTACACTCTTGACAATTTGAATCTGAGCATTGTTTCTACTTACCCTAACTTTTCCTTGCGCCTCTTAGAATTTGTTCCCTGAGAGCTTGTTTTGTCAAGAGTGTAGACCTGACCCCATATCTTCTGCTGCAACAATCTTTAAGGAAAGCGCTGGTCCCCTACCCTCCCATATTTCCGATGATCGCCGTAGCAAATTCCGAGCATTTTAATTTTTTCGCTCCCGGAACCTGCCGTTCCAAATCATAGGTCACGGTTTTGTTTTGGATGGTTTTCTCCAGCGCCTTAACAATACAGTCGGCTGCCTCGTTCCACCCTAAATGCTCCAGCATCATCACCCCCGCAAGGATAAGCGAGCTTGGGTTCACCATATCCTTTCCGGCATACCTGGGAGCGGTGCCGTGAGTAGCTTCAAAAACCGCAGTTTCCGAACCAACGTTGGCGCTGGGTGATAATCCAAGACCACCCACCTGAGCAGCCAAAGCGTCAGACATATAGTCACCATTAAGGTTCGGCATGGCTAACACCGAATACTCTTCTGGCCGAAGCAGCACTTGCTGGAACATGGCATCGGCAATTCTGTCTTTGATCACAACTTTTCCCGGAGGCTTTTCCCCTTGGTAGCGAGAAAAGATTTCCTCTTCCGGAATGGTAGCTTCACCAAATTCTTCCTTTGCCACTTCATACCCCCAGTCCCGAAATGCCCCTTCAGTATATTTCATAATATTCCCTTTGTGTACTAAGGTAACGCTGGGCAACTGATGTTTTAAGGCATACTTGATTGCCATCCGGACCAGTCGCTTACTTCCAAAAATGCTCATTGGCTTTATGCCTATGCCCGAATCCTCCCGAATGGTAACTCCCAGGTGCTCATGGAGAAAGGCAATAAGCTTCTTACATTCAGGGGTGTTCACTGCCCACTCAATGCCTGCGTAAACATCTTCGGTGTTTTCCCGAAAGATAACCATGTTTACTTTTTCCGGATGCTTTACCGGGCTGGGAACCCCGGCAAAATACCGGACCGGACGAATGGCAGCATAGAGATCTAATGCCTGTCGAATTGTAACGTTTAGACTCCTGAATCCCCCTCCCACCGGGGTACTCAGCGGGCCCTTAAGGGCTACCTTATACTCCCGGATGACTTCAATAGTTTCAGGGGGAAGCCACTCCCCGCACCTCGCTTTGGCTTTTTCTCCCGCAAACACCTCCATCCAGCATAGTTCTCTTCGATTGCCATAGCACTCGCGAACTGCCGCCTTTAATACCCGTGAGGTTGCCTTCCAAATATCCGGACCAATGCCATCTCCTTCAATAAAAGGAAGAATTGGTTTAGGGGGAACAATAAGTTCTCCATTACTCAACGCTATTGTTTCTCCTTCCGGAGGGAGCGAAGCAAACTGGCAAACCATGATCAACTCCTTTATCTGTTCCTATCTGTTATCGCTATGAGGGAGCACCCGGGAGTACACCTCTAACATCTCCCGGGCATAGTGTTGCCAGTAAAACCGTTTCGCAGTTTCTCTCCCATTCTTTATGAGTACGGCACGTTTTTCCTTATCCTTCCATAGATTCATCATACTTTCCACCAAAGCAGGGACATCATCCGGAGGAACAAGAATGCCGTTCATACCATCGTTGATAAGTGACGTCGTGCCTTCCACTTTTGTAGCAATGATCGGAATGCCTGCTGCCATGGCTTCAAGGTTTACTAACCCGTGAGTATCTTTCACTGAAGGAAAGATAAAAAGTTTGGCGCGCGAAAAGAGATCCAGCAGTTTTGTTTCTTCAAGAGGACCCGTTACATTGATGTGCGTTTCGTGACCACGAATTTTTTCTCGAAGAAAATTGTAGTATTCTTTATCGAAAACAGTTCCTACAAAATAAAACTTTACCTGGGGATAGGTATCTAACATTGTTAGCGCCGCATCTATTAGATTATGAAGTCCCTTGTTAGGAGCGTAGCGACCAACCGTAAGAATGAGGTCTTCTTCATTCCTTGGGGTGGAAGCCATTTTAAAGTAGTCAATGCTCTGGTGAATAAAGGCAATCTTCCCTTCTGGTGTTCCAAGCTTCAGGAGAATGTTCTTATCCTGGGGAGTATCAACCGTAAAAAGGGAAACCCTTTTGCCAACATGAGCGAGCGTCTTTTTAAAAAGCCTTTCCCGGAAGCTCGTAGCAAGGCTTTGATACTGTCCTTGAAGCTGATGAAAAGATAACACCACTGGCAATGTTAGTTTTCGAAGGATTGAAAGGAGGAGCGGGAATTGGGAAAAACCATGAATGTGCACGATATCACTCGGCTCAAGCGCGAGGTCTTTGACCAATTTCCGGCTGAAATACTGAGGAGGCAGTCCGATGATGCGGATTACCTTGGGTTCGTATTTTTTTATCGTGACCCCTTCCAACGTAACTACCCCTTCTGAAAGCAAACTGGTAGCAGTTTCCAATGGCCTGGTAAAAGTATAGAGAACCGGTTCCACCCCATTCTTTGCCAAAACCTGCCCGAACTGAAAGACACGGTTTTCCCTTTTTTTATCATCTATAGAAAAAAACGTTGGGGTATACAGGGTAACTTTCATCGAAACTCCCAAAAAACTGCGTAACCTTCTATCTCCGGGATATAATTGACAACCACAAAAACATCAAGTACATTAGATTAAATATAGCATCGAGTCACTCTCTTTGAATACAACAAATAATAAAATTTACCAAACAAAAGCATTCAGCTGCTTATAGAAAAAGTAACACTGATGCATTCATTGCATAATAACCACGATGATGACCCGATGGAATCAACTTCTTCGGACATTGCTTCGGTAATCGAGGATTACGAGATCGTTAATGTGGATGATGACGAGGAAGAGTCCGAAGAAAGTAAAGAAACTGCCCTTGTTCCATTCGATCCGTTCCAAAGATTTTTAAATGAAATTAAAAAATTTGCCCTGCTCACTAAAGAAGAAGAACAGCACCTGGCTCGACAATACCGGGAGAAGGGTGATCTGAAAGCGGCGTACCTCCTGGTCGTCTCCAACCTACGCTTAGTGGTTAAGATTGCCATGGAATACCAAAGGAGCTGGGCCACTAATTTAATGGATTTAATTCAAGAAGGAAACCTGGGCCTCATTCAGGCAGTAAAAAAATTTGATCCGTATAAAGGAATACGACTTTCTTACTATGCATCCTTCTGGATCAAGGCGTACATTCTTAAATACATTTTAGATAACTGGCGCCTGGTAAAAATTGGAACTACCCAGGCCCAGCGGAAACTTTTCTTCAACCTGCAAAAGGAAAAATCCCGCTTAATTGCTCAGGGATTTTCTCCCGACCCAAGATATTTAGCTGAGGTACTGGAAGTCAAGGAAAAAGATATTTTGGAAATGAATGAGCGATTAGCGCTTCCCGAGAAATCATTAGACTATCCCTCAGATGAGGAGTATCGTGACCCCATTAAGGACTTAATTGTATCGCCGGAAGTCCCTATAGACCAAAAATTAGCTGATGAAGAGGCGAAAAACCTTTTTCGGGAAAAACTGAAAGAATTCCATAAAACCTTAGAAGGTAGGGAGCGCGATATCTTCGAAAACCGACTCCTGGCAGAAAATCCCGAAACCCTGCAAACGATTGGAGAACGTTACGGAATAACCCGGGAAAGAACCCGGCAATTAGAAGCAAAGGTTATCGGAAAATTGAGGGGTTTTCTCCAAAAAGATGGAAAGGATCTCTCAGAGTATCATATTACCACTGAGCTGGGTGATTAAAAACAATACTACTTCAACAAGCTGAGCAAAAAAATGGCAAAAGGTTAAGGGGGATTTCACTCCTTACTGCAATTGTTCGAAATTGGGTAAAGAAGGGTTGAGTCGCCTCAGAGTGACTGACAGCCCTTTTTTATTTACGTACGTAGAAAACTATGAAGGGTTACCAAACAAAAACTGTAAAAATTCCGATAGCTACTATCCTTCCCCACGTTGAACGGCCCAGTCGTTATCTGGGAACTGAGGTTAATTCAGTACATAAAAACTTAGACCTCCTGGCCGTAAAGGTATTGCTGGCTTTTCCTGATGTCTATGAAGTGGGGATGTCCCACGCGGGGTTCCACATTTTATATCACCTCCTAAATAGCCAGGAAGAGGTGGGAGCAGAACGGGTATTTGCTCCCTGGATTGATCTGGAACGGATTCTCCGGGAAGAAAGAATCCCCCTTTTTTCATTAGAATCCCGGCGTCCCATTAATTCCTTTGATATTATTGGATTTTCTCTTCAGTATGAGCTTTCCTATACCAATGTTCTTACCATGCTGGAGCTGGGGAATATTCCTCTGCGGTCAAAGCAGAGGGGTGACCCTATCCCCCTGATTATTGCCGGCGGGTCCTCAACCTATAATCCCGAACCAATGGCTGAATTCTTTGATGCTTTCGTGATCGGAGAGGGTGAGGAGGTAATCTTGGAGATTGTGAACGTTTTTAAGCAATGGCAAAAAGCGAAGACCAGCCGAAACCACCTCCTCGATATGCTCACTTCGGTTCCAGGAGTTTATGTTCCCTCAAAATTTGAAACCACGTTTTCCGGCGGCAATGGAGTCCAAACAGTCAAACCGTTAACCCCACACTATAAGAACATCAAAAAAAGACTGATTAATGATCTTAACCAGGCCGCATATCCTACTGATTTTATTGTCCCTTTTACCCATATTGTACATGATCGCATTAGCTTAGAGGTTGCCCGCGGGTGCACGCGGGGATGCCGATTCTGCCAGGCTGGGATGGTATATCGGCCGGTTCGTGAACGTGATCATTCATTAGTCGAGAACATCGCCGCGAGCGCTTTTGCTCGCACCGGTTGGGAGGAAATGTCGTTACTTTCCCTGAGTTCAGGTGACTACAGTGCCGTAGAGGAACTCATCTGCAGGTTGGTAAGTCAATTCTCCGGTTCTAAGGTCACCATTTCATTACCTTCCCTTCGGGCTGAAACCCTTAACCTGAAGTTACTCCAGGCAATAAACCAGGACCGGAAAACCGGCTTTACCATTGCTCCTGAGGCGGGTACTGAGCGGCTTCGCCGGGTGCTCAACAAAGGATTAGCCGAAAATGAAATCGTAGAAACATGCAAACAGGTTTTTTCGGCCGGATGGAAAAACATCAAGCTCTATTTTATGATCGGGCTCCCCACTGAGACCGAAGAGGACTTAGACGGAATTATCCAGCTTGCGGAAAAGGTCTGGTCTCAGAGGAAAGGGGTGAAACACCAGTGTTTTATCACGGTCAGCGTATCTGCCTTTATCCCCCGGCCGCACACACCGCTCCAATGGGCTGCCATGATTTCAGTTGAAGAAATTATAGCCCGCCAGACGTATTTACGTTCCCAGTTAAAAAAAAGTAAATTTCATTTCAAATGGCAGGACCCCTACAGCAGTATTTTAGAAGGGATTATGGCCCGGGGAGATCGGCGATTGGCGAATGTGATTGAAGAGGCCTTTAACCAGGGGGCTCGTTTTGATGGGTGGACGGAATGTTTTAAGTATCCTTTATGGGAAAAGGCTTTTCAAACGTGTAACCTGGATCCGAATTTTTACCTCCGGGGAAGGGAGGCCTCGGAAACTTTCCCGTGGGATCACATTGATATTGGGGTTAAAAAAGAGTATCTCTGGGAAGAATGTAATAATGCAAGAAACGAAGTGAGGACTTCCGGTTGCTTATCAGAGGAATGTTCTCACTGCGGAGTGTGCGATTTCACGTCCATCTATCCCCGAAGAGGGGTTCAAGGAGACCGGGCGACACCAAGAGCTCATTCATCCCCGGGGGTTCAGCCCGCCAAAAGCGTAAAAAAATTTAGGCTTCGGTTCAGTAAAACCCAGGAAGCTCGGTTTCTTAGCCACTTGGAGCTCACGAGAGTTTTTGCCCGGGCAGTTCGAAGGGCAAAACTATCATTGCATTATACGCAGGGCTACCATCCGCAACCCAGGATCATCTTTGGTCCTCCCCTGCCGGTAGGATTTGAAAGCCTGGAAGAATATGTGGATATGGAATTATGGGATGATGTTTCCTCAGAGACAGTGAAACAGTGCCTCAACCCCGAATTGCCTCCGGGAATAACTATTCTTTCGGGCAAAGAAATTCCCTTGAAAGCCAAGGCAATTTCTGATAGTTTATATGAAATGTGCTATTCTATCCCCTGCGATAATCAGAGAGCTTTGAGCACCTATACTCATGAGGAAATGGAAAGCGCCATTGGCGACTTTCTTCAAAAACCAAGCCTCCGCGTCCGGAAGCCTCGAAAAGGAAAGATGGAAACCATTGATATTCGGCCAGGAGTCAAAAATCTATGTTTGTCGGATAAAAAGACCTTGGAAGTAACGCTTCTCTTCCCCCAGGCTCAAAGCATACGGCCTACTGACATTATCGAAGCACTGTTTGGGATTTCGCAACGGGATAGTAAGAATCTGACAGTATATAAAACCAGCATGAAACTGAAAGAAGAATGAGCTCAGATTTAGTCATCAACGTAACCCCTCAGGAAACTCGCGTAGCGCTTTTAGAAAACAGTGTCTTGAGTGAAATCTATATTGAGCGCGAAAAAGACCGGGGCATTGCCGGAAATATTTATAAGGGGAAGGCGGTTCGCATACTGCCCGGTATGCAGGTAGCGTTTGTGGATATAGGGCTTACCAAGGCAGCCTTTCTTTACGTGGATGACATCTATTTTGACTTCAAAGACTTTGAAGCTGAAATGCTCGGTAAAACCGAAAATGGGGAAGAAGGGTATTACCGGAATGAAGAAGAGCGCATACCACTAAAATCACCTCCGCAAATAAAAGACCTCCTCACTGAAGGGCAGGAGCTTTTAGTGCAGGTCTCAAAAGAACCCATCGGTACTAAAGGGGCACGGATTACCTCTCATATATCCCTACCAAGTCGCCAGTTGGTACTCATGCCCACCGTAAACCACCTGGGCATTTCCCGAAGAATCGAAGACGAAGCCGAGCGAGGGCGCCTCAAGGAGATTGTCCAAAAAATCAAGCCCCCTGACATGGGGTTTATTGTGCGGACTGCCAGCGAGGGAATGAGTGAAGAAGATGTAAGAGGGGATATGGAGTACCTTATCAAGTTGTGGGATAATATCCAGAAAAAACAGGCTAATGCTCCCGTTCCAAGCCTTGTTCATTATGATCTGAATCTTACCCTGAGAGCAATGCGCGACCTTCCCACCAAAGAACTTGGTAAGATTATTGTAGATTCTGAAGAGGAATACAAAAACATTTTGAAATTTACTGATACCTTCATGCCTCAACTCTCTCCTTTGGTCACGCTCTATGAAAGAGACGATCCCATTTTTGACTACTATGGAATAGAGATTGAACTGAATCGGGCCCTGGGAAAGAGGGTGTGGCTAAAGTCTGGTGGATATATCGTGATCGAAAAAACTGAAGCAGTTACTACGGTTGATGTGAATACGGGACGATATGTAGGGAAGGGAAACCCTGAAGACACCATTTTAAGGACCAACTTGGAAGCGGTTAAGGAAATCGCTTACCAGCTCAGGCTTCGGAATATCGGAGGAATAATCATCATTGATTTTATTGATATGAAAAAGGAAGAGAGCAAGGAAAAAGTATTTCAGGCTCTGAAGGAGGTTTTGAAAAAGGATAAAAGTAGGACAACGATATTGAGAATTTCTGAACTCGGTTTGGTAGAAATGACTCGAAAGCGGACCCGCGAGGATCTGGTGAGTTATTTATCGGAACCATGTTTCTACTGTGACAGCAAGGGATTTATAAAATCAAAACTTACCATCTGCCATGAGATCTTTCGGGAAATAAAAAAAGAAGCCGGGAAGATTCCGGGAAACAAAATTTTTGTTGCCATGCACCCCGAAGTTGCTGATCTTATTTATGAAGAGGAGAGAATCTACCTGGAACAATTAGAGAATCACATTCGAAAAAAAATTGTAATTAAGGTAAAAGAAAATCTCCATATCGAGGAGTTCGAAATGAATGGAAGGTAACCCGGAGAGAAAAAATCCTTTAAATCTTCTTGACAAACAGGAAATTACTCTTTATAAAGATCATTTTTAGTCAAAAAAGCATTCATTAAACTTAACGTAAAGGTTTTCCAACATGTATGCTGTCGTGAGAACCGGCGGAAAACAATATAAAGTAAAAGAAGGTGACATCATAAGGGTCGAAAAACTGGCCGGAGATTCAGGCGAGACCGTTGAATTAAATGAAGTCCTGCTCATTGCCAACGCTCAGGAAACCAAAATTGGCCAGCCGATTGTCCCTGATGCCAAGGTGATCGGTAATATCGTCAATCAGGGGAAGGACAAAAAGGTTATCATTTTCAAGGCCAAACGACGAAAGAGCTCCCGAAAGAAACAGGGTCACCGGCAGATGTTTACCAGTGTAAAAATAAATAAGATAATTGGATAAAAAGGAAGCAATTATGGCCCGGGGATATGAGACATTGATCATTGCCCACCCAGAAGTTATTGATGAGGAAATCCATGCTCTGGAGGAGAAAATAAAGGAAGTCATTGCCCGATCAGAAGGAGAATGCCTGAGCATCGAGAAGCTGGGGAAGCGAAAGTTAGTGTATAAAATTAAGGGATTCTTAAAGGGGTATTTTTTTATCGTTTATTTTACGGGACAATCTCGAATACTTCAGGAATTGGACCGGCTCCTTCGTTACAATGAACGAGTTCTCCGTTATCAAACCTTAAGACTGGACCAAGGGTTCGACTTAGAATCCTTACGAAAAGAAAAGCCTCCTGAACCCGGAGAAAGCTCGGAATCAGAACCATCTGAAGAAAGTAGCGAACAAGAAGCCTCGAAAGAGGAGACACTTTCTGAAGGAGCAGAAGAAGTTGCTCCGTAATGGTACTACTCATCGTTTATAACCTTTAACCTTCATTACTACGACTATGCCATTCATTAGAAGAGAAAGAAGGAGAGATCCTAATAAAATGGCTTATCAGCGAAGAAAGATATGCCGTTTCTGTGTTGATAAGGCGATCATCATTGGCTATAAAGAGGTTACCACCTTACAGCACTTTGTCACTGAAAGGGGGAAGATCATTCCCCGCCGGATTTCCGGTAACTGTGCCCGACACCAACGACAACTCACCAGAGCTATAAAAAGGGCACGAAATGTGGCGCTGATACCCTTTACTGTTCCTATTACCTAAGAAAAACGTAGTTGTTATCCGTTTGCCAGAAGTTTCCTTTCTGACAAAGGAAAAGAGAGGGAGTACTACCAATTGAAAGTTATCTTAGTAGAAGATATTCCCACAGTGGGGAAAATGGGCAGCCTGGCTCAAGTAAAAGATGGATACGCCAGGAATTTCCTTATCCCGAAAAAATTAGCTGTTCCGGCCAACCCTCAAAACATTAAAAATTTAGAACATCAAACAACCCTCCTCAAGCAAAAGCAAAACCGCATCAAAAGAGAAGCAGAAAAGCTGGCTAATAAAATTGAAAAAAATTCCTGCACTATTTCACGGTCTGCGGGTGAAGAGGATAAACTTTTCGGTTCGGTAACCTCAATTGATATTGAGGAAAGCCTTAAGGAAGAAGGGATTACTGTAGACCGGAAAAAGATTCTCTTAGATGAACCAATCAAAACCCTCGGTATTTACAAGGTACCGATAAAAATACATCCAGAGGTTACTGCCCATCTGAAAGTCTGGGTGGTAAAGGCTTAGCATCTGACGCCTTTCATCCATGACGGTCAATTCGGACTATCTATTCTACAATAACCCAACAACCTAATCCGGTTTCACGTGACGACATAAATGCTATGGCAACACTCAGCTAAGCCTTAGGATTGACAAACTCTTTAACGTGCATGGGTCTTGTGCCGTGACCTTAGAGTTGACTCGGCGTCGTCCCGCCGTTGCTTGAACCCAAACCCAGGAATGATCCCATGAATACTCAGAATCAGTCGTCCGGAAACTTTCCCTTTCGTCTCGAATGCCCTTCCGGATTGAGCGTACAGGTGAACGCCAATGGCTCGATCCGGCGCATGGACCACCGCGACATCCTCCTTAACTTGTTCCTCGGCACCGAGATCGAGGGCAGTCCGACCAACCTCTACGTGCGCCGACAGGGAGCACGATCGAGGCCATACCACTGCTCGGCCCGTGCAGTCCTGCCGGCGTCCACGTCGATAAGCGGGGCGTAACCGCGAGCGGGGAATGGCGGGGAATCCGCTTCCATGTTTCGCTGGTTCTGGCGGAATCGGCCCCGGCTTGGTTCTGGCACGTGGTGCTGAAGAACATCGGGAATGCAGTGGAGACACTGGACCTCATCTACGCCCTGGAGCTGGCTCTTGCCCATTACGGCGCGGCGCGGCTGAACGAATATTACGTCAGCCACTACGTGGACCACACGCCCCTATCTCATCCGGAACGAGGCTTTGTTCTGGCTTCGCGCCAGAATCTGTCCATGGACGGACGGAATCCCTGGGCCGTGATCGGCGCCCTGGGTCGGGGCATCAGTTATGCCACCGATGCGCTCCAGTTTCACGGTCTCGCGACCCGCGCCGGCCAGGCACCCGTGGGTCTGACCGAGGGGTTGCCCGGTGCTCGCCGTCAGCACGAGCACTCGATGGCCGCGATCCAGGACGCTCCAATGCGGCTGGAACCGGGTGCAGTAACCAAACGTGGCTTCTTCGGCTGGTTCGAAGAGGACCATCCTGCGGCAACCTCTGCGGTTGATCTCGTTTTCGTTGACAAAGCCCTGGCCTTACCGGAAGCGGTACCGGCAAACGACCGAAAAGCAGCCACCGGCTCTAAACCGACGGCGAGTCTCTTCAGCTCCGCTCCCCTGTTGGACGCCCTGGAGCTGACCGAAGCCGAAATCGCCGATCTGTTCGGCAGCGAGCTCCGCGAGGTGGAGCGGGAGGATGGCCGACTGTTGTCCTTCTTCACCGGCACCCACCGGCACGTGGTGTTGAAAGCCAAGGAGTTGAAAGTCTTGCGACCCCACGGTCATATCCTCCACACCGGCGGCCGCTTGATCCCAGATGAAGCCTCGCTAACCTCCACCACCTGGATGGGCGGAGTGTTCCACTCCATGGTGACTCAGGGCCACGTCAGCACCAACCGCTTTCTGTCCACTACCCACAGCTATCTGAGCCTTCTGCGCGGAAACGGCCAGCGTCTCTTCGTCGAACTGCCTGACGGCTGGCACCTGCTCGATGTGCCCTCTGCCTACGAAATGGCGCCCAACGGCTGCCGCTGGATTTACAAACATCGTACCGGTCTGATCGCAGTCCGCAGCGGGGTGCTTACCGACCGCCACGAGCTGATCATGTCGGTCGAGATACTCTCCGGCACCCCCGTCCGCTACCTCTTATCCAACCATGTGGCCATCAACGGGGACGACGGCAGCGATGCCGTACCGGTCCGATACATCCGGGACGGTGAGGGGGTGTTCGTGCGTCCGGTGCCCGATTCCGACGTGGGCCGCCGCTTTCCGGAAGGCGGGTTCCGCATCGCACCGCTTCCCGGTACTATCATCGAGCGGACGGGGGGAGACGAACTGCTTTTCGCCGACGATCGCTCCCGCAATCATCCTTATCTCTGCATGATTATTGCCCCGGCCGTCTCAGTCGGTTTTCGCCTAATGGGCTGTCTGATTTCCGAAGCCCGAGGGACAGTGGCAGGGCCGATTAAGGCTCGGTTCTGGAACGATATCACCAGGGAGCTTCGCGTCGATCCGCCCGCAGGCAGTCCCTTCACAGGCGCAGCAGCGCGCCTCGCCGAAATCCTGCCCTGGTTCGTCCACAACGCCCTAATCCATTACCTCGCCCCGCGTGGTCTCGAGCAATACTCCGGAGGCGGTTGGGGCACCCGCGACGTCTGTCAGGGACCGGTGGAGATGCTGCTGGCGTTGGGCCGCTTCGAGCCGGTACGGGACCTCATGATCCGCGTGTTCAAGGCGCAGAATTCCGACGGTGACTGGCCGCAGTGGTTCATGTTCTTCGACCGGGAGCGGAACATCCGACCGGGCGATTCCCACGGCGACATCGTCTTCTGGCCGGTGCTGGCCCTGGCCCACTACCTCGTTGCTTCGGAGGACGCGACGCTGCTGGATGAGGTGGTGCCGTTCTTCCACCCGGAGGGCGAGCAGCGGGCCGAACGGGCCACGGTGTGGCAGCATGTCGAGCGCGCACTGACGGTAATCGGCGGACGGGTTATTCCCGGCACCAGGATCGCAGCATACGGTAATGGTGACTGGAACGATTCGATGCAGCCGGTTGACCCCGCCATGCGCGAGCGGCTGTGCAGCTCCTGGACCGTGACGCTCCACTGCCAGACCCTCACCGCCTTGGCAAAAGCTTTTTACCGGCTGGGCCGCAGCGACCGCGCAGCCGGATTCGAGGCCATGGCGCTGGAAGTCCGCGAAGATTTCACGCGTCTTCTCATCGTTGACGAGACCCTCACGGGATTTGCCTATTTCCTTGACGACGGGCGCATCGATTACCTTCTGCATCCGCGCGACCGGACCACCGGCCTCTCTCATACAGCCTGTTACCGATAATCCACGCCATCATCAATGATCTTTTGGCTCCGCACCAGGCTGAGAAGCATCTGAGGATCATCAAAGCACACCTGCTCGGGCCTGACGGCGCCCGGCTGTTCGACCGCCCAATGGAGTACCGGGGTGGTCCGCAGCACTACTTTCAGCGAGTTGAAAGCGCTTCGTTCTTCGGTAGGGAAATCGGCCTCATGTACACCCATGCCCATCTCCGCTACGCGGAAGCTCTGGCGAGGTACGGTGAGGCCGGCGGTTTTTTTCTGGCCCTGTGCCAGGCGAACCCTATTGGCATCCACACGCTGGTGCCCGCCGCTACCCTGCGCCAGGCAAATTGTTACTACTCCAGCTCCGATGCGGCTTTTGCCGACCGCTATCAGGCCTTTGCCGAGTATGACCGGGTGAAAAAAGGCGAAGTCCCTCTCGACGGGGGCTGGCGGGTGTATTCGAGCGGGGCCGGCATTGGGGTGAGACTGAT
>JAZDOO010000374.1:0-6297 GCA_043798555.1 Pseudomonadota bacterium
CATCAGGTATTCAGGAAAAAACCGTTGTCTTGCAAATCGCAAAAAAATTGCGGGATATGATTAATAGTGAACCTAACCTTAAGGCCTTTTTGACCCGTGAACGAGACTATTTTATCCCGCTAAGGCAGCGGTGGAGAATCGCCAAAGAATATGATGCTGATGTGTTCATCAGTATCCATGCCAATGCAGGATTCAATAAGAATAAAAGCGGAGCAGAGGTGTACTGCCTCTCCCTGGGAGGAGCAAGCCAGGAGGCGGCGCGGATTTTAGCAGATAAAGAAAATTACTCTGATCGTATCGGAGGAGTTGACCTAACTTCCTGCCCGGCAGAGGTAGATTCCATTTTGTTAAGCATGACTCAGAACAAGGCCATCAATGATGGACTTATTTTGGGGAAAATTACTCTTCAGGAACTCGAAAAGGTAAATAGCATTAATTTCCCCACTCCTTTACAGGCTGGATTTGCCGTGCTGAAGGCTCCGGATATTCCCTCAATTCTGATTGAAGTTGGTTATATTTCTAACCCTCAGGAGGCAAAATTATTAACCAGCGACCATTTTCAATCTAAGCTGGCAGCAGCATTCAAAAAGAGCGTTATTCTCTTTTCGCAACGGATTCAACCTGAGGTGGCCCGAAACACCTCTATGTTTGGCCGAAAATAGTATGCGTAAAAACACGTTTTTAAGTTGGTTTTGAGTGGTGAGTTGTTAGTAGTAGATAAATTACGAAAAATTTTTGTTAGCCGCCCCCGGAATAAGATCGAAGACAAGGATCTTATTCCTGCGGCAGTACTGCTTCTGTTATATGAAAAACACGGTATACCATATCTGCTTTTTACTAAGAGAACAGAAAAAGTTGCCGATCATAAAGGACAAATTTCTTTCCCTGGAGGAGTTCGGGACAAGAATGATGAGTCCTTGGAAATTACTGCTCTCCGCGAAGCGTCCGAAGAAATAGGGATTGATGGTGATAAGGTGGAAGTCATAGGCTTATTGGATGATTGTACTACCGTGTCAACCAATTATGTTATTACCCCAGTGGTAGGAGTGTTTTCATCGCTCCCCACCCTTACTGTCAACCAGGAAGAAGTGAGCGAAATTATCGAAGTCCCTCTTTCCCTTTTACATGATTCCTTTAAGGGTAAAAATGGAGCGAATAAATATATTCCCGGATATCCGGAATTTCATTATGGACAGCATATCATCTGGGGTGCTACTGCCCGAATTTTATACCAATTTTTATCTTTACTTGCTCTTGCTGATTAAATAATGTAGGTTAACTGAGTTATTTTAAATCGCTTCGAACCAGGGAGGCAACACTATGTCCAGGCGACCGATAAGCATGGACGGATATAAGTCCTTGATGCAAGAATTGAAATTCTTGAAAGAAGCTGAACGGCCAAAAATCACCCGGGAAATTGAAGCAGCCCGCGCCCATGGAGATTTGAGTGAAAATGCCGAATACCATGCAGCCAAAGAAAAGCAGGGCTATATTGAGGCCAAGATCAAAGATCTGGAAAGCAGGCTATCCATGGCAGAAATCATTGACCCTTCTACCCTAACACGAGACCGGGTGGTCTTCGGGGCAAAGGTACACCTTCTCAATTTAGACACGGATGAGGAAGAAAACTATCAGTTGGTTGGACCAGATGAATCAGATCTGGAACAAAAGAAAATTTCTGTCTTTTCACCCTTAGGTGATGCCCTCTTGGGTAAAAAGGTGGATGACGTAGCCACCGTCCACGCCCCCAGGGGAATTATTGAATATGAAATCCTTGACATTCTTTTTGATTAATTTGTCAATCTTTTCTCCCTCTCCACTATTCACCCATCACTAACCTCTTGGTTTCCGCAGAATAGCAATTTTCAGGAGGCCTCTATGCCAACACTCGATGAACAATTACTCCATGATTTGGTTATCCACCAAGTAAAGGTAAAATATTCCAAAATCCACAAAGAAGTTTATATTAATCCGGGAGAGAAAAAGAATTTTGAGGTCCAGGGATTGTATCCTGATATTGTTTTCGGCGGCTACGGTCAAATAACCCAGATTATCGAGGTTGAGACTGAAGGTAACCTGAACAAAGAAAGAGTTCCCTACTGGGAAAACTTAGCCCGTACTGGAAAGCAATTCACCATTTTGGTAGCTAAGCAGCACCAGCGGACGTTAACTGACCTGCTCTGGAAAACCGGGCTTATGGGTAAAGTCAAGGTGGCTACTTTTGACATTGTTTTTGAACATTTATAAGACTATATAACTCCTTGACAAATATGAATATTTTTGCATAATTCCTTGAACATTGGTGAAAAATTAGTCTCCTCACCCTAATCGAGGGTACTATGAAACAAAATCCAAGACCCCATTTCTCAGATTGCATCACGAGGTGGGGTCTTGTCTTCTGCGCTCCTTAAAATAGATTAATAATTTGATACTTCCACATAGAGGCGAGGTGAATAATGAAAGAAAGGATTGAGATTAATCCAAACATCCATTTTGGGAAACCCTGTGTTACCGGCACCAGAATTCCAGTATTAAGTGTCCTTGAGTTGATCAGTGAAGGGATTTCCTTTGAAGAAATTATTAACGATTACTATCCTGATCTCCAAATAGAGGATATCCGTGCGTGCATTCGGTATGCTATGGATGTTGTTGCAACCGAGGATATTCATATAACGGTGGAAACATGAAATTTCTTCTCGACCAGGATGTCTATTCCGTCACTGCTCGTTTCCTCAGGGATTTAGGTCACGACATTATTTCTGCCGCAGAAATAGGTTGTGCCCAGGCGACGGATTTGGAGTTGCTAAACGCAGCGCAAAAGCAAGAACGGATATTTGTAACGAGGGATAGAGATTTTGGCGGACTCGTCTTTATAAGGGGTATAAAAACAGGGGTTATTTATATTCGTATCCTACCCTCAACTTTAAAAGTAGTACACAAGGAGATTGAAATCGTCTTGAAGTCATACTCGGAAGAGGAGTTAAAGAGTGCTTTCGTTGTTGTTGAGACAGGAAGGCATAGGTTCAGACGGATTTCAAAGTAGAATAAAATTCCAAAAGCATATAGTTGTAGACGTATCGTTTATTTCTTGTCATTTCGCCCGCTAAAAGCAGGATGCAATTCAGTGTTTTTGTCATTCCGTGCTTGACACGGAATCCATAAAAATCAGTCTAAGGGAGAATTTGATGGCAAGGAACAAAAAGACTGACAAAAAGCCTATCGAACAGTATGACCACAAGGGGAAAAAGCGGGTCAACAATCCACCCGTAGGTTTGGTCACACCGGAAACCGATCCAGACATAGACAGTAGGGGCGTTTTGCAAAAGGCCCGCTACGCTTACGATCCTCACCTTGATCCACAGCTTCAGTGGTCCGGCAAGGCCGAGCACACCTCCTTTGAAATACCAACGGTCTCTCTCCACGTCCACGAACGCATTGACCCGCGCACCATCATCGAAGCAGTACGCAAGAAAAACGGCGGTAAATATCTGCAACGCTCCTTATTTGCCGCGCCCGAAGAAAACCCGCCGCTGCGAGAAGCAATCGAGTTTTATAAACACAAGCACAACTGGAGCAACCGCCTCATTGCCGGCGATTCCCTCCTGGTGATGAACTCGCTTCTGGAAAAGGAGGGATTGGCCGGCAAAGTGCAGATGATCTACATTGACCCGCCTTATGGCATCAAGTACGGCTCCAACTTTCAGCCCTTTGTGAATAAGCGGGATGTTAAGGACGGCAAAGACGAAGACCTTACCGCCGAGCCGGAGATGATCAAAGCCTTCCGCGATACCTGGGAGCTGGGGATTCACTCCTATCTGACCTATCTTCGGGACCGGCTGTTTCTGGCGCGGGAACTCCTCACCGAAAGCGGGAGCATCTTTGTGCAGATTTCGGATGAGAATGTGCACCTGGTGCGAAGCTTGATGGATGAGGTGTTTGGGGTGGGGAATTTTGTAGCATTGATCCCGTTTAGAAAAAAGACAATGCCATTAGGCGCCAAATATTTGGATACAATGAATGATTATTTGATTTTTTACGGAAAAGATAAAGGAATCTAAAATATTGGCCTCTATTTCAAGAATATGTCCCTGATGGCAAATCAAGATGGGTTTATGATAACGATAAGAATGAATGGTATCGTTTAGTGTCACTTCGGGCTCCCGGATATACAGCAGAAAACGATTATGATATAGAGATAAACGGACATATATACAGATTCGGAAAAAATCAATCATGGATAATATCAAAAGATAAACTTCAGATGCTTATTGAATTGGGCAGAATTAAAGTTGAAGGAGATACACCTTCCTATAAGCTTTTACACGAAGATTTTCCTTTCCAAAAAATCACTAATTTTTGGGTTGATACTACCGGCCCCACAAAAAGAAATTATGTTGTTGAGACTTCATTATTTGTAATCCAACGCTGCCTGCTGATGACGACCGATCCGGGTGACCTGATATTTGATCCGACGTGCGGCTCCGGTACCACTGCTTATGTGGCGGAGCAGTGGGGTCGGCGGTGGATTACCTGCGATACCTCAAGGGTGGCGATTGCTCTGGCCAAGCAGCGAATGATGACTGCGCTCTTTGATTACTATGAGCTTGCTCATCCCCAGGAAGGCGTGGGAAGCGGATTCAAATACAAGGCCGTACCGCATATCACCCTGAAGTCTATAGCTAACAACGAACCATCCGCACAAGAGACCCTTTATGATCAGCCGTTTGTTGACAATAAAAAGGTACGGGTGACTGGGCCGTTTACGGTTGAGGCAGTGCCCGCGCCGATGGTAAAACCTTTGCACGATGTAGGGGCAATTCATGAATTGCCCCTACAATCTGATGCGTCAATCGTCCGCTCCGGCGAGACCTTGCGCCAGGCTGAATGGCGCGCCGAACTCCTCCGAACCGGTATTCGCGGTAAGAACAATCAATACATTCTCTTCTCGCGGGTAGAGCCGCTTCCCGGTACTCGCTGGCTCCATGCGGATGCAGAAACAAAGCCCAATGACCGTGGGGCGGACTCAGTGAGAGAACCGCAATCTTCCTATGGCGACCCAATACGAGCGGTTCTCTCGTTTGGCCCTGAACATGCTCCTTTGGAACAACGGCAGGTTGAGCTTGCCTGGGAAGAAGCACGCACTCTATTCCCTCGCCCCAAACTTCTTATCTTTGCTGCTTTCCAGTTTGATCCTGAAGCTGCCAAGGACATTGATGGCACTGATCCAGCCAAGGCAGGCATGACCTTTCTGAAAGTGCAGATGAACGCTGACTTATTAACCGACGATTTAAAAAAGAAACGCGCCAGCAATGAAAGCTTCTGGCTTATCGGCCAGCCGGATGTGATTCTACGGGTCATTGCGAGGGAGGAACGACCGAAGCAATCTCCCCGAAAAAATGAGATTGCGTCGCCTGCGGCTCGCAATGACAAGCCGCTTTACCAGGTTGAGGTGTTAGGTTTTGATTACTACAACACCAAGACCGGTACCATAGAATCCGGGGGTACGGAAAAGATCACCATGTGGATGCTTGACCCGGACTATGACGGTAGAAGTTTATTCCCCCGACAGGTCTTCTTCCCCATGGCCGGAGAAAAAGAGGGCTGGTCACGACTGACAAAGAACCTCAAAGCTGAAATTGATGAGGAATTGATTGAAGCCTACCGGGGAACGATTTCCCTTCCTTTTGAGGCGGGAGATAATAAAAGAGTGGCGGTTAAAATTGTGGATGATCGGGGGATAGAAAGCTTGAAGATATTGGAGGTGGAGTGATGAGGGAAAAAATGGGCATCGAATTACCACAGGAAGAGATGGCCGAATTTTGTAAACGAAACCATATTCGCAAATTGTCAATTTTTGGCTCCGTGCTTCGCGGTGAATTTCAACCAGATAGCGATGTTGATTTGCTCGTTGAATTTGATCCTGAGTATATACCTGGTCTCATCCGTCTATCGGGTATGGAAATTGAGTTGTCGGAGATTATCGGACACAAAGTTGACCTGAGAACACCAGAAGACTTGAGCGATTATTTTCGAGACGAGGTAATAAAATCAGCAGAGGTTCAGTATGCAGAAAGATGACCTTGTGCGTTTGAACCACATGTTGGATGCTGCTAAAGAAACCATCGGTTTCGTTCAGGGAAAGACCAGAAGGAGCCTCAACACTAATCGAATGTTGGTGCTTGCCCTGGTAAAAGACATCGAAATTATCGGAGAAGCGGCAGTTAATTTGTCCAAAGAATTTCGTGAAGCCTTACCGCAAATTCCATGGCCGGAAATAATCGGCATGCGTAATCGCCT
>JAZDOO010000379.1:0-2938 GCA_043798555.1 Pseudomonadota bacterium
GTTCTCGACCCTGCCCTCGGGACAGGGACCTTCCTGGTGGAGGTTATTGACATTATCCATAAAACCATGACAGCCAAATGGCAGAAAGCCGGACATCCAAGCAGTAAACAACAGGAACTTTGGAATGAATATGTTCCAAAACATCTCCTCCTCCGGCTTTATGGTTTTGAACTTCTAATGGCTCCCTACGCCATCGCCCACATGAAGATCGGCTTGAAATTGTGGGAAACCGGTTACCGTTTCGGCAGTAACGAACGTGCCCATATTTATCTCACAAACAGTCTTGAACCTCCCTCCGATGTCCAGATGGATCTACCTGATCTCTTGCCAGCCTTGGCTCACGAAGCCCAAGCAGTGAATGAAGTCAAACGCCTTAAGTGCTTTACCGTTGTCATTGGCAATCCGCCATATTCAGTGAGTTCTGTTAACAAATCCAACTTCATTGAAAGGGAGATGGAAATTTACAAAGAAGACGTCCGGAGTGAACGTAATCTACAGCCCCTTTCGGACGATTACATAAAGTTCATTCGATTTGCCCATTGGAATATTGATAAGGCAAACAGCGGCATAAGTGGAATGATTACAAACAACACTTACCTTTCAGGTGTAATCCATCGGGGGATGAGAAGGAAGCTTCTGGACACCTTCGATGAAATTTACATCCCGAACCTTCATGGTTCTTTAAGGATATGTGAAAAAACTCCAGATGGTAAGAAGGATGAAAATGTCTTTGAAATTCAACAGGGTGTTTCTATTGCCCTTCTTGTCAAATTAGAAAAGCCACAAAAAAAAGGGTTTATTACAGTGATTTGTGGGGACCGAGAGAAGAGAAATACAAATACCTTTCTGAAAACGATGCGAAAAGAACTAAGTGGCAAGAGTTGGAAGCTGTTCCCCCCTACCATTTTTTTGTCCCTAAAGACTTTACTTCGCAGGATGAGTATTCAAAATATTGGAAGCTAAAGGAGATTTTTAAAGATTGGTCAAGCGGTATTAAGACTCACAGAGATCACTTCGTGGTTGGATTTTCAAAGGAAGCAATAATCCAAAAACTAAGGGTATTCACTGGAAAGTTACCCGATGAGATAGTTGCCCAAAGTTTAAACCTTAAGGATACAGAAGATTGGAAATTGACTGAGGCAAGACAAAAAATTATAGACAAAAAGCCCGAAGACAAAATTTATCCTTATGCCTACCGACCTTTTGAAATTATCTGGATTTGCTATGAATCTTCATTAGTGGATAGGGACAGACAACCATTTATGGGGCATCTCTTAAAAGAAAATATGTGTCTTGTTACTACTAGAATATTGTCTTCGGCACCGTTCTTTCATGCTTTTATTTCGAATGTTTTGTCTGATATTTGTTTAATTTCAGCAAAGACTAAAGAAACAGCCTATTTTTTCCCTCTTTACCTCTACCCCAATGAGCCCGAAACCCAACTCTTCGGCAAAGAGGCACCGGATAAAAAGTGCACTCAAAATCTTACCTCTGAATTTTTGCAGGCAATAAAAGCATCTCTGGGTGTAGAGCCTGATCCAAAAGAAATATTTTGCTACATTTATGCTGTTCTTTATTCTTCTACTTACCGGAAACGCTATGAGGAATTTCTCAAAATCGATTTTCCTCATCTTCCATTGCCCACCAGCCTTATGCTGTTCCGCGATCTCGCCAGGCTCGGCAACAAATTGGTCGCCCTCCACCTCATGGAATCGTCTACGCTGGGCAAACACATCACCAAGTTCATCGGCAAGGGTGACAACGAAGTCGTCAAAGTCCGTTATGATAACGAGACCGTCTGGATCAACAACGAACAAGGCTTTATGGGCGTACGCGAAGATGTCTGGAACTTCCACATCGGCGGCTACCAGGTTTGCGAAAAATGGCTCAAGGACCGCAAAGGAAGGGTTCTCTCGAATGAGGATATTACCCACTACCACAAAATCGTCGTCTCCATTAACGAAACCATTCGCCTGATGGCCGAGATTGATAAGGTCATAGAAACCCACGGTGGCTGGCCTGATGCGTTTACCACACCGATGACTTGAGGACATGTGGTCAATAGCCAACGAAACAATTCGCGTTAGGGCTTGAAGCTTGAAACGCGATGACTACTGAGGCGTTATTACAGCACATCAATAAAATTAATTCATATTTCAAAGAAGAAAAGGGGGCTATCGTCCCATTTTCCTAACTAAATTAGACAACAGGGGCCCAGTCGGCATTGTGCCGCCATCTTTTTAACGGTACCATCTTCAATATAGTCTCACCTCTCAATAGGAGGAACGAGGTAAAATGGTTTCTTCAATCGAGTTTGTTCGTCCCGCAGATTTAGCTCTACCAGAGTTGAAAACCTTATGTATACAAGTCGGAGTGGCCCTCACGCGTGAAGAGAAAGTCAACAGAGGGGTCAAGCTTCACGGCACGGTGGAAAATCAGCCTATAGCGATTTTACTCTACTATAACCAAAACAAAGGTATATCGTCCAAGATTGTCTTTGAGAAGATGCCTGAGGACAGAAAAACATTATTTATAAATAGCCTCTCGTCAACCAAGAGCTCCGGAGTGAAGGCAATTCCCATCCATGCATCAATCACAGTGGCGGACAAGAACGCAAGTCCTGGGGTCAAGTCCTGGGGTCAGGTCTTGCAATCACACATTTCCAAAATAATAATGCTGGACGTCATAATATTTGGTATCATTCATAAAAAAGTTGGCTCAGATTTCACCGGCGAAACCTTCCGCGTTCTGAAAGAGAAGGAGGAAAGACAATACGGCGAATACCGCACCAGAAGATTGGCTTTAGAGGCTTGGGATAAACTGGAAGCCAAATGACCACTTGTGATTGGGATTCTGTTCATGATTGCAATACATTTAAGGACTTGAGAAAGTGAAAGGTATGTGAGAAAATGAATTATACAGATAATTCTGGGAGGTA
>JAZDOO010000187.1:0-3361 GCA_043798555.1 Pseudomonadota bacterium
TGCCTTAGGAACTGGAATGGGTAAAGATGAATTCGATCCGGAAAGGCTTCGTTACCACAACATTATTATCATGACCGATGCTGATGTAGATGGTTCCCATATACGAACGCTTCTCCTCACCTTCTTTTACCGTCAGATGCCAGACTTGATTGAAAGAGGCCATATGTACATCGCTCAACCCCCGCTTTTTAGGGTTAAAAAGGGGACCAAGGCAAGATACCTGAAAGACGAACACGCATTTGAGGAATACCTTATTGCTGCCGGAGTGGAAAGCTTGAAACTTCTTCACCCAGAAACAAATCAAATCATTAGTGGGGAGCGTCTCATAAAATTGACCGAAAAAATCCTCCACTATGAAAAGTTATTAAAGCAAATGGGGCGGAAAAAACTGGAGAAAAGAGTAATGGAAGCTTTTATTCGAAACCCTCGATTCAATATAATTACCTTGAGGGAAAGAGAAGCCGTCCAGGAAATCATACAACAGGTAAGGGATTTTATCAACGCCGTTTATCCCGAAATTGCTCCGATTGAATTTGATCTGGAGTTAGATTCCGAGCATAATTCCTATGCCATCCACATCTTTTCCCAGGAAAATGGGAGGCAGAGAGTGGGGCTCATGGATTTTGACTTCCTCAACTCGCCGGAATTCGAAGAAACAAAAAAAGTTGCCCAAGAGGTTTACGGAAAGGTTACGCCTCCATTTAGAATAGAAGATAATGGGACGGTGGTTACCATAAAAAATTATTCGGAATTGCTCAATTATATTTTCACATTAGGGAAAAAAGGATTGGAGATTCAACGCTATAAAGGGCTGGGGGAGATGAACCCTGAGCAGCTCTGGGAGACCACGATGAACCCGGAAACCCGAACCCTGCTTCAAGTTAAAATTGAAGATCCCGTGGAGGCAGATGAAATTTTTACTGTCCTTATGGGTGAGCAAGTTGAACCTCGCCGAGAATTTATCTATCGTAATGCCCTTGATGTGAAGAACTTGGATATATAGCATAAGTGTTTTTTAAGGAGAGACGTTCATGCTTAGGAATCTACGTAAGGTCCCAGTGAATATTGAAGACGAGATGAAACGGTCCTATATGGACTATGCCATGAGTGTAATCATTGGTCGGGCACTTCCTGATGTTCGCGATGGCTTAAAACCTGTTCACCGGCGAATTCTCTATGCAATGCATGATATGGGTAATGTCTGGAATAAACCGTACAAAAAGTCTGCTCGCATTGTTGGAGATGTAATTGGAAAATATCATCCTCACGGAGATGCTGCGGTTTATGACACTACTGCTCGTATGGCCCAGGATTTTTCCCTTCGGTATCCCTTAATTGATGGACAGGGAAATTTTGGGTCTATTGATGGAGACTCCCCTGCAGCCATGAGGTATACCGAAATAAGAATGGCACCTCTGGCTGGAGAAATGCTCCTCGATATTGATAAAGATACGGTTGACTTTTTACCTAACTACGACGAAACATTACAGGAGCCTTCAGTCCTTCCCGCTCGCATCCCTCAGCTTATCATCAATGGTTCATCTGGGATTGCAGTAGGAATGGCTACGAACATTCCCCCGCATAACCTTGCCGAAATCATTGATGCAACTAGTGCCCTGATAAAAAACCCCGATCTCTCGATGGAAGAATTGATGGAGTATGTACCTGGTCCCGATTTTCCTTCGGGGGCGTTTATCTATGGACGGGAGGGAATCAAAGCAGCCTATTCTACGGGCAGGGGAATCATTCAACTCCGAGCGCGGGCGTTCATAGAAAAAAAACGCGGAGACCGAGAAAATATTATCGTTTCTGAACTCCCCTATCAGGTTAATAAAGCTAAGCTTATAGAAAAAATTGCTGAATTGGTGCGAGAAAAAAAGATTGTCGGAATTGCCGATCTCCGTGATGAGTCTGATCGAGAAGGAACCAGGGTAGTAATAGAGTTGAAAAAAGACGAGATTGCCCAGGTGGTCCTCAACCAGCTCTACCAGCACACCCAAATGCAAATTACGTTTGGCGTGATCATGCTGGCAATTGTGGCTAATCAGCCCAAACTTCTTACTTTAAAGGAAGCTCTGGAACATTTTATTAGCTATCGAAAGGAGGTGGTTCTCCGCCGTACTGCATTTGAACTTCGCAAAGCTGAGGCCCGGGCGCATATTTTGGAGGGCCTAAAAAAGGCCCTGGAACAATTAGATTTGGTTATTTCTTTAATACGAAGTGCTGCCACTCCCAGCGAAGCTAAAAATAAACTCATTGCTTCCTTACAATTTACTGATACCCAAGCTCAGGCAATTCTTGATATGCGCCTCCAACGTCTCACTGCCCTTGAGCGGGAAAGGATCATCGAGGAGTATGGGGAGCTATTAAAACAGATTGAACGGTATAAACAAATTTTGGCTAATGAAACGTTGGTCATGGAGATTATTGTCAAAGAGGTAGAAGAGATTAAGGGAAAATACGGAGATGCTCGCCGAACCGAGATTTTAGATAGAACAGCAGAAATTAATCTGGAAGACATGATCGTTGAGGAAGACATGGTGGTCTCTATTACCCACTCCGGTTATATCAAACGGAGCCCGGTCAGCATCTATCGAAGCCAACTGCGCGGGGGTAAAGGAAGCGCCGGGATGCTTACAAAAGAGGATGATTTCGTTGAACATCTCTTTGTGGCCTCTACTCATAGTTACATCCTCTTTTTTACCTCCTCGGGTCGAGTGTATTGGCTTAAAGTTCACCAAATACCAGAAACCGCTCGGGCTGCTAAAGGAAAGGCCATCGTAAATCTTCTCAATCTCGTGCCAACAGAAACTATTTCTGCCATTCTTTCGGTCAGGGAGTTTAAGGAAGATAAATTTGTAGTTATGGCCACAAGCAAAGGGGTGATAAAGAAATCTTCCCTTATAGACTACAGTAGGCCTCGACGGGATGGGATTATTGGGATAATTCTCGACAGCGGCGATGCATTGATCGCTGCTTGCCTGACCGATGGGAATCAAGATATTCTTTTAGGGACGCACCACGGTAAGTCCATTCGCTTTTCAGAAAACGAGGCAAGAAGCATAGGGAGGGCAACTCGGGGGATAAAGGGGGTAAATCTGGCCCCTGGTGATGCAGTAATCGGGATGGAAATCTTGTCAGATGGAAACACTATTTTAACGGTAACCGAAAATGGCTACGGAAAAAGGACCGATGTCTCTGCCTATAGGGTACAGGGACGAGGAGGGAGTGGGGTTATCAACATCCAAACTCCGCCCCGAAATGGAAATGTGGTAGGAATTAAACAGGTGACGGAAGATGATGACCTCATCCTGATTAGCAGCAAAGGGAAAATCATCCGTATCGGTGCAAATGGAATACC
>JAZDOO010000391.1:0-2413 GCA_043798555.1 Pseudomonadota bacterium
ACATCCAGGTAAGCACTGCAAGTCCTTTGATATGCTGGGGCTCGGTAAGAACGATAAGGTCTTTATAATCGATTCCCTGCTCACCCAGAATAATTCGAAAGCGGTTCCATTTTCGGGAGCGCTTAAATCCTTTTTTGTCAATCAGATGAAAATTTCCTACACACTGATTATCCTTTGCAAATTTTGTATATTTCACAATATACTTGATGCGCATCAAATTATTAACATCGATTCCTGGATAAAGGTTCACTTTTTTACAGCAGTCCGGACAATCAGCGGGTAGTAAGAGTGAAGTTTCTTCGGCTCCGGCGGTTGTATAGTTACCAATAATAACAACCAATATGCCAACCATGATCACGAGAAAGACGTTAAACGGTTTCATCAGTTCCCTCCTTTTTGATAGTTAAACGATAAAGATGAGTTGCTTAATCCAGACAAGATAGGCCTCACACCTTCGAAATCCACCCCCCCCATTACTTAGGTATCCTTCCGAAAGATAAATTTTGGTTTCAGTAATCCAATAAAAATAGGCAGCAAGATGAGGGCTGCCATCATGTTGATAAGTAACAGGGAACCTAAGGCAGCGCCTAACTTAGCCTGGAGTTTAATACTGGAAAAAAGCCAGGAGAACACACCAGTGCTGATCACCATGCCGGTGAAAAATACTGCCTTTCCGGCGGTTACCACGGCTCTCTGAATTGCTCGGAACACATCAGGATTGCCCAACCCTCTGAGGCTTTCCTCACGAATCCGGGCGGCGATATAAATGCTATAGTCAATCCCTAAGCCAATCCCCATGGCTGCTACCGGGAGTGTTTCCACGGTCAAAGTCACTCCGGAAAGACCAAAGATCCCGAAGGTGAGGATGATGCTGAACGTCAGGGGGATAAAGAGAAATAACCCCCCCGTGAGGGATCGCAAGGCAACGGAAATTCGTAGGAGCACTAAGAGGAAAACGAGAATGATATTTTGGGTAACAGACTGTTCAATAATATCGTTTACTGCAGCCGTGGTTCCAATAAGGCCACCAGCCAGCTTGAAATCCGCCACCGGGCTTTTATGCTCTCTTTGTATCCAGCTCTGAGTGGCGGCAACCGCTTTTTTAATTGTTGTACTTCGGTGGTCTTTTAGATCAAACTTGATGTTGGCATACTTATAGTCAGGACTCAAGACCGGGTCAAAGTCCCCAGGGAAGCCGGAAGTGGAGTAAAGGTACAGGTATTCAGCAATGGTTCCGTTATTGTCAGGAATGGTAAAATAGGCGGGATTGTTTTCGTTCATTACACAATTGAGTCCCTTGATGTAATCAGCTAACGAGACCGCATTTCCTATTTCCGGGATCTGAGACCTGAGAAAACCCTGGAGGGAATCCATCTCTTTGAGAATGGTACTGTCAACTAAGGCTTCTTCTTCTTTCCCTTCCACAAAAATATAATAGGGGTTGGCCCCAGTAAATTTTTCATTGATAAGTTTTTCCGCCACATTATAGGGAGAATGAGGGTAGAGGATAGCGGAGCCTTCTTCATTGTCCCCCACCACGATTTGCGTTATTCCTTTGATCCCCAAAGCGGTAAGGCCAATAAAGAGAAGTAAAATGACCGTTCGCCAGAGGGGATGCTTTCCCATCCATGCAATCCGGTTTAGCAACGCATCTACAACATTAGTCCGCGCCTCTCGCTCCGCCTCCAGTTTCACAGGCACGGGGATATAGGCGAGAATAGCCGGGATAAAGGTAACCACGGTCAAATAGAGGCTGAAAACCCCAGCTCCCGCTGCAATGGCTAAGGTTTTAATCATGGTTAAAGGAACGATCAGTAACGAAAGAAAACCCAGCCCATCAGTAAATAAAGAGGCCCGAACCGGATTTGAAAGAGCGGCTAAGGTCTGTTCTGCCGCCTTTTCCCGGTCAGTAGGATTGGCTCTTATTTCTTCATAGTACCGTTTGATAAACTGGATGGAATGGCTGATTCCGATCGCCAAGATGAGAAAGGGAACCAGGGTGGTCGTGGGATCTAAATGATAGCCGGAGAGCGTTAAAACCCCTAATCCCCAGATCACCCCCATCAATGCCCCTAAAAAGGGAAGGATAATCCCCCTCTTCGAACGAAAGGCAAGGAAAAGAAGGATAGCCATGATCATCAGGGTTCCCAGGAAAACGCTGAGTAATTTCGGAAGATAGTAGTCAAGCCACCCTTCTAAGATTGGCCTGCCAGCTAAGTAGAAATTCGTTTGATCATCTTTCTCTTTCGCGACCATATCGCTTAATGCTTTAAAGATCTCTCTTGACGGCACCTCGGGATTGTAGTCTAAGATAATTTGGGTGGCAGAAAAATCTTTGGCCACAATCGGTCCGTAAACAAGGTTATTTCTCACTATGGATTTTTTCAAAAATTCCATTCCCTCAGATGCCTTA
>JAZDOO010000024.1:0-4281 GCA_043798555.1 Pseudomonadota bacterium
AGCAAATGATTCCAGACGTAATTGACTTTGAAATCCTGCCAGACCACAGGATAAAGGTGACACTATCAAATGGGAGCAAAGGGGTTTTCGACGTAAAGCCGTATCTTGACCGAGGGATCTTCAAAGAACTGAAAGACTACAACTATTTCAGAAGAGCCAGAATTGAATTCGGGACAATCACGTGGCCGAACGAACAGGATTTCAGCCCGGAAACATTAGAAATCAAGATGGAGAAGGCATAACAAGGTACAAGGCGAGGGGGACGTTGTTGAAAAATTTCACTTTACAGATGGACTTTTTTGCGTAATGATCCGGGGGATCGAAGTTCGCAACTGTTAAGTCATGAAGTGTGGGTACCGATGGCAGAGATAACGAGGCAGGTGGGGGTATGCACCTCAGCGATTTCCAGGGCTATCCGCACTACGGAATCAGAAGGATAAAGTTAATATTTTCAACAACGTCCCCTTCTTCGCCCTCTATAGAGAATAGCTTAAAATTATTACAGGCCGGCAAGTATTGTCAAGAAAAGAAAAGGCCTTAAGAGGAGAAGAATACTGGGGAAAAGGCTACCTCGCTCAAACGTTTGGGGATAGCGCTTGGGGAGAAGTATTTTCTACGTTGAATCAATTCGGTGTTTGATTACCCTCCCTTCCACCATAAAGATAACATCCTCGCCAAGATTTGTTGATAAATCGGCAATCCGTTCTAAGTTGCGGGCAATTCTTAAGAAATTGAGATATGCTCCAATCATACCACAATCTGCACACATAGCATTGATAATTTCTTTTCTATTACGATCTCTTAATTCATCCACAATACTGTCCCGTTCACATACTTCTTTGGCTAACTTACCATCTTCACGCACAAAAGCATCGATACTATCTGCCAGCATACTCCTGGTAACTTCTGCCATTTTCAATATATCACTCAGAAATTTTGTTGTCGGTATCCCTATCAAATCGAGACTGGTTTCACCAATGTTGACCGCGTGATCCGCCATTCTTTCCAAGTCGTTATTTATTTTTAACGACATCAGAATCGTTCGTAGTGCCTTAGCTTTTGGTTGATACTGGGCAATCAAGACGGTACACAGTTCGTCTAATTTAACTTCAAAATGATTAGCTTTTGGTTCATCTTCTTCGATTACCTGGATGAGTAACACCTTATCTTTATTTACCAGCCCCTTTATACTCTTATCAATCATCCCTTCCACCAGGGTTGCATATTCGATAAGCTCTCTCTTAAGATTCATTATCCTTTCTTCTTCTAACATACGTTCTCTCCTTCCTTATCCAAACTTTCCGCTTAAATATTCCTCAGTCATTTTTTCCTTTGGAATGGTAAATAACTTCTCCGTAGGGCTAAATTCAACCAAGTCTCCTAAATAAAGGAAAGCAGTAAAGTCAGAGATTCGTGCAGCCTGCTGCATATTATGAGTTACAATAACGATGGTGTAGTATTTTTTCAATTCTAAAATGAGTTCTTCAATACTCCTAGTGGAAATAGGGTCTAAACTTGCGCAGGGCTCATCAAATAAAATGACCTCAGGCTCAACCGCCAAACAGCGCGCGATGCAGAGCCGCTGCTGTTGCCCTCCGGAAAGTTTCAGGGCACTATCATGCATGCGATCTTTTACTTCTTTCCATAAAGCGGCTTTATGCAATGATTCGGTAACTTTTGCGGCAATAAATCGTTTGTCTTTTTCTCCATTTACTTCTAAACCATAGCTGACATTTTCAAATATACTCTTTGGGAAAGGGTTGGGTTTTTGAAACACCATCCCCACCTGTCTCCGTATCTTCACCACGTCCATTTCATATATATCTTTCCCGTCAAGGTATATCTTCCCTTCCAGGCGGGTATTAGGAATAAGGTCGTTCATGCGATTAAGTATCCTGATAAAGGTGGTTTTCCCACAACCTGAAGGACCAATAAGAGCAGTTACTCGATTTTGGTAAATTTCTAAATTGATATTCTTTAATGCCTGCTTGGTGCCATAATAAAAATTGACATTTTCTGCCCGCATCCTTACCTTATTTTCCATAACCACTCCTCTGGCGCTGGCGAAGAATAATTGCAAAAGCAGAGATCAAAAGGACCAGAATGAGAAGAATTAAGGCACATCCATATGCAATCTGGGTTTGCTTTTCAGGATTCGTCCCTTCCGTCATAAGTGCATAAATATGATAGGGCAAAACCATAACCTCAGAAAAAAGAGAGTCCGGGTATCCCCGGGTATAAAAGGTTGCCGCAGTGAAAAGAATAGGAGCCGTTTCCCCAGCTACCCTTCCGATGCTTAAAATGACACCGGTTAAAATTCCGGGTAATGCCGTGGTTAATACGATTTTCCTTATCGTCTGCCAGTGTGACGCCCCCAAAGAGAGCGAGGCTTCACGGTAGGATTGCGGGACAGCCAGAAGGGCTTCCTGCGAAGCAGAGATGATTTGAGGAAGCACCAGTATTCCCAGAGTCAGACTCCCCGAAAGAATCGAGACACCGAAACCAAAAAACTTAACAAACACTGCCAAACCAAAAAGTCCGAAAACAACTGAAGGAACGCCAGCTAAGTTATTGATGCTCATTCTGATTATGTTTACTACAAAACCTCGGGGGCTGTATTCACAAAGATAGATGGCACACGCCAAACCCAAAGGGAGCGAAAACAACATGGCCCCAAACGTGAGATAAAAGGTTCCCACAATTACCGGTGCAACTCCCCCTGCAGTCATGCCATTTCTGGGCCCTTGCGTTAAAAATTCCCAGGAGATAACCTTAAGACCATTAACACCGATAAAATAGATAATTGTCCCCAGGAAAAAAATGGTGGTGATGATCGAGAGAAATAAAAGCAGGAATCCCAAATGTTGGGCAAGTTTCTTTTTCATCCACTTAATCCCAATTTTAATCTAAATCTTCGGCTAATTATTTCAGCGATAATATTAAAGAGAAAGGTAAGTAAAAAAAGAAGGAGAGCAATAGCAAATAAGGCGTGGTAATGAGGGCTCCCCATCACCGCTTCCCCCATTTCCGCTGCAATCGCTGAGGTCATCGGTCTTACCGGCTGAAAGAAAGAATGGGGAATTACCGCCGCCCCCCCGGTAACCATGAGAACAGTCATTGTTTCACCAATTGCCCTGCTCATTCCTAAAATAACCGCAGTGGAAATTCCTGACCCTGCGGCCGGGATGATGACATGCACAAGGGTCTGCCACCTGTTGGCCCCTAAGGCCAAGGAAGCTTCCCGAAAACTTTTGGGAACAAAGCTTAAGGCATCTTCCGCTAAACTGCACACCGTAGGAAGAGCCATGATGCCTAAAACCAAGCTTCCGGTAAAAGCACAGAGCCCGGTAGGAAGATCGAAAAGATTCTGTAAAAATGGGTTGACCATAACCATGCCAAAGAAACCATAAACGATCGAAGGAATCGCCGCCAAGATCTCAATCAACGGCTTTAAGATGGCTCTTAGTCTTTCCCCAGCAAGTTCATTAATAAAGAGCGCACTTCCTATACCCAGGGGGACGCACACCAGCAACGCTCCTGTAGTAACCAAAACCGTAGCTAATATGAGGGGTAATATTCCAAATTCAGGGGGGGAATAAGTGGGATACCAAAGCGTGCCAAAAATAAAATTAGAGAGGTTCACAGAATTTAAAATTGGCAGCGCTTCCTTAAAAAGTATGATGGTAATCCCCACCAAAAAAAGTAACGAGGAGAAGGCCAAAAAACCAAATAGCCAGCGATAAAATTTTTCCTTTGCCATAGAACCTTTACCTAAAAAACACTCACCACTTCACCATATCTTCCCAAATTCCGTATTCTTTTACCAAATCGTAGTGAAATCTCATCTCCAAGTCAAGACCAAAAAGAACACGGCGAGAATACTCGCCGTGTTCCACACCTGAGGGAGGAGGAGCTGCTTTTTCATTTGAGACTGATAAACCCTATTTCTTCTACTAATTTCTGACCCTCTTCACTTAAGATAAAATCAATAAACTCTTTTACTATCCCTTTGGGCTCTCCATTGGTATACATATAAAGAGGTCGCGCCAGAACATAGTGCTTAGAAAGAACCGTTTCCTTGGATGGCGTAACTCCGTCAACCACCAATGCCTTCACCTTGGGTGAAAGGTATCCTAAACCCACATAACCAATTGCGCCAGGAGTTGCAGCCACCGTTGTGGCAACTCCCTGATTGGCTGCCTGCATTAACGCATCTGGCCTTACCTTCTCTTTGTCTAACGCCAGTTCGTTAAATGCTTCAAATGTTCCACTGGCAATATC
>JAZDOO010000043.1:0-2330 GCA_043798555.1 Pseudomonadota bacterium
CCCCTCACCGATCCTGGATTCTTCTCCAGTGCTTCTTCAAAAACCACGAGCACCCCCATTCGCATAGAGAAATCACCTTCCTCGAATAAAGCCAAAATGGCATCCCATCCGCGTCCATTGGAGATAAAGTCGGCAGCCCTGGCAATTTGCCCCAGTTCAATCATGGAACGCATGGCTTCCCGATCGTAATGGAAGGTACCTTTTCCCGCAAGCAGCTCAGCCAATTTTTCTTCGTCCACTTGACCTATAAGCACAACCTCTTTGTTGATGATCGTGGCGGGAACCGATTGTATTCCATATTCCTCGGCCAGGCCCTCCGCATGATGAACATCTATGATCCATGCCGAAATCAATGGGTTTGTGACTGCTAAACGTAGAACCGTCTCCACAACCATGGGACAGTTGGTACAAAAAGGAGAAACGAAAACCCATAGTTCCACTGGGTTTGAAATGTTAGCCAATAATGCTCTGCTTTGGGACGAAAGGGGTGCATACCCCTGGGCAACAAATGCAAGCGCCTGGATAAAAGGGTGTAGCTCATGGCCCTCAGGAACGGCACAATAATGAATATTGCTACGATTTTCATACGCTAACGTGAGGGCAGGAAGTCCCGGAAAAGGGAGAGCATCGTCCTTTTTAGTGAGCGTGATTTTGCCTTCGGAGACTTCGCAAAGCTTCTGGGTAAAATCCATGAGACTTTGGGACAGAGGGTCTTTTTCTTTTCCCCGGATGATTAATTCTACCCTTGTGGGCAGAGTTTTTACATGTTCTTCAAATTTGATTAACTCCTCCATTTTCATGGCAATTTCCTGATACGTTAGTTCTTTAGCTATAAAATTGTGCTTTTTCTGCAGAAGAATATTTTTACAATGAACTACCCCGCGGCAAGCCGCGGGGTAGTTCATTTCCCCCCATCCCAACCTTCCCCCACAAGGGGGGAAGGAGTATTCTTTTGACTACTTCGGACCGGGAACTAACATTTTCAAGAGCTTTCGTAAATCCGCCCTCTTACTCTTCGGTTCCACCAAAATAATCTCACCAAGAATTTTTTCTTGTTCCAGAACTGGTTCGAGATACTGCTTTAGTGCTTCATTATAATTAAACGCAATCCCCAACCCCCCGTTTCTTGCTATCTCGTAAATTCCCGCACTATCGCCCATGGTATCGCCGATATGGGCAATCGCCGTTCTCGGGATTTTCAGTCTTTCGGCAATGGTGAAAAGGAGTGTTGCTTTTTCCCCCTCATCTTGGATGCCAAGTTCCACCTCCCCCGTGGCAAGCGTTTCATCGTAAAGGGTTTCCTCTTTTTTTCCAAGAAAATAATTTCGTACAAGCTGGCACAAGTGTGCTTCATCAATAGGCCTGCGGGGATCTCCGTCCCAGGCAAAAATGAGCCGGTTACAAATAACCCCATAAATCTTTTCTGAACCATACAGGGCTTTGGTAGCTTCGGTAGTTACGCTATAGCCGGTAGAGTTAATGACAAACTGTTTTCCGTGCTTAGAGAGGGTCGTAATCAGGTCTTCAAATCCTTCAAGAAACCGCATTTCTTCCGTAACGTACTCAATGGCATTTCTGAGACTTAACCCTTTGGTGAGGGGGCCGGCAATCGCAAAGGCTTCCTTCATACTTAAAAGGCCGGCAGTCTGTTTGGTGAAAGCCTCATCGGCCTTTTCATATCGTTCCGGCTGCTGGGGAAAATACACCCTGATCATATCCATCATGGTATGCTGGTGAACCAAGGTACCATTGAGATCAGAAGATACGAGCCGGATATTTTCTCTTTCTTTATGCATCGTAACCTTCATTTCCTTCCCGTACGAGTGCGTATTCCAGTGGTGTCCATCGCTCATTCGGGAATTTATCAGCCACACCTCGGAAACGAGGCGATACTTCCCTCTTCTCTATTTAACCAATCAAAACCATTAAGTCAATCCGGTTTATTGTCCCCAATCGGGGAATTGGAGAAAAACCCTCGCCTTTAGGAGAAGGCTGCCTGGCTGAAATCGGCTCGTGCAAATGGTAAACCCATACCTGAACCCCACTATTGTCCTATTATTTACCAACTTGCTTAATTTCTTAGTGTCCCTCTTTAATTGAAAGATAGTCATGGTATACGATAAATCAGTAATTCTTTTGTACTCCAAATGTGATCGGTTATACCAGCTACCATAGCTGGGGTTCTCTGAACCCATTTTTTAGTATAGTCTTTGGACTCTTGACGAAGCCCTAAATGCTCTTTGACAAAGTGATAATATCCTAAGGCTAAGTATAACTGGGCTTCCAGTTTGCTGATGTCTTTGGAGAATCCATTGGTCTTTCGCCCTAGT
>JAZDOO010000063.1:0-2081 GCA_043798555.1 Pseudomonadota bacterium
TGATTAAGGCATTTCCCTCATTTACCGCTACTTTTAAAAAAAACTAATGGTTTAGAAACTGTTCTTTTTAATTTGTAACTCAATAATCAAGCCTGACCCAAAATTCCTTACATTATTTTTTTAACCCGACCAATTTCACCATTTTCTAAACAGACTTTAATACCATGGGGGTGAGTAGGAGATTTCGTCAGAATGTCTTTCACTATACCTTCGGTTAGTTTTCCAGAATGCTGGTCTTTCTTTAATACAATTAAAACATGTAAGCCCGCTTTCATATTTGCACGATTTGTACCGTCCATGCTTCCACTTTCATTCCTGTGGGGCGACATCCCGACCACACAATGGCGCCTTTTGCTGCCGGGGTAAAGAATAAAGATTTGCCCCCATTTGCAATGCTAATCCTTTCCTGAGTTCTTAATATTCGTGCCCCTTTCCTCCCCTTTTTGAATGATTCGGAAAGTTTCCTCGTATATACGTTCCCGGGGACCTATGGCAACGAGTTCTATCTGTTCAGGGTCTTTGATTCTATAGATGATCCTAAAAGAACTGACTCGAAAACTTCTCAAACCAGAAAGTTCATCAATGAGAGCTTTACCCGAATAGGGTTCAGATAAAATAATTTTTAACGAGGCTTTAACCTTTTTCTTCAGGTAGGGATGAAGGTTTCTGATAAGCTCTTGAATGCTCTTTGGAACAATAAGTCTATACATGGTTCCCCTAATTCCAAAGTTTACTCTGAGCGGCGCCTTCGTCCCCGCCCTAGAGAATGGGGCGTTTGGCCGAGCGGCTCGGCTGAGTTCGCCGAAGTCTCATCCCGAAGCTTTGGGCGACGCCGAATGGGTCAATTATCGAAACAATTCCTCAAGAGTATATAGCTTTGCTTTCTTATTTCTCAGAGCCCTGAGCCCCTTTTTGATTTCTCTCATCAAGGCTAAATCGGATCGAATGGCGATCGTTTCCTTCAAGCTCTCGAACTCTTCTGGACTGACCAAAACAGCGGCAGGGCGGCCATTTTTAGTAATGACAATCTCTTCATCCGTCGCATTGACCGTATCAATCAATCCGCTTAGCTTCATCTTTGCCTCGGAAACAGATAAGACCTTCATCGCTATGACCTCCTTTTGGGTTGACCAGAATTCAGTCTATTTTAACAAAGAGGGATAAGATTGTCAAAATCTTTGGAATCAGGAAGGAACGAATAACTTAATCACTCAACGACCTAATGACTGATTGATACAATAACCTCCTGCCCGCCGAAAAGGCTCTATTGTAGGTGGGCGCCATGCGATTTTGAGAAAGGTGTTATTTTTCTCCAAGAAATTTACCAATTGTAAAGAATAATGAGTTGACTCCCTCTCCTTCATGTGAGATGGAACGTACGTGCAGAGCGTGCCTATCTGTTTTCATATTTTGATCTAAGCTGTTACGTCAGCTGCCGCTCGGCCACAATCCCTGTAACAAGGGAACAAGTTACTTTAATATATCGTGCCACCTCCGTACCCGAATACCCCCACCCCTTCACCGCCATCCGCGAGAATTCTTCCCTGCTTACGGAATGACAGTAGGGTCAGGCAGGCAATCGTAATAAAGTATTTTTTCCTTCTTGATTTAGTCTTCCTTCAGATTCTCGATCACGTCCCTGAAAAGCTTGTCTTTACGAAGTTAGTTTTCGACCCCGATCTTGGATTCTTTTACGTCTGCTTCGATCACCCCCCGGAAGTTGACCTGTTTATACCAAAAATCTAATTTTATAGCAATTTCCAGATATCGTCGAGAAGAGGCTGGAGGTGGAACACGTTGCGCAGGTGGGGGGGATCATCTATGGATAGGAGCGGATCAGCGGGTTGGCGGTTCAAATCCGTCCGTGGGGACTACACGTCTTTGCTCAGGTATCCTGTCCAATAACTCCCTGAGAATTGGGCGCATGTAAATCTTATCATGGTCGAATTGTTTTAGCGCCATTCCTAAAGTGTTAATTTTATCTCTGATCGTAGCTTTGGAATTAATTATTAAAATGTACTCTCCTTTTAACAAGCACAAACCCCCTGCTACTTTGATTGAATCTTCATCTTGCATTATGG
>JAZDOO010000070.1:0-9065 GCA_043798555.1 Pseudomonadota bacterium
GAATGGATACCTGTCTCCCATCTCCTCATTTTCCATGGCCGGTACGTCTGTAAGGCGCGTAAACCGCTCTGTGAAAAATGCAGTCTTCAGACCTATTGTGATTATTTCCAGAATCAGCTTCCTCTCAAAAAATAGGCTAATAGGCTCTTCGCCGACGAAACCCCTTTCTTCTGGAAAATAATGTTATTAGTATCATTCCGCAAAGAAACCCTCCCACGTGAGCCCACCACGCAACCCCTCCGCCTTCAGTATGAGCAGTAGCAGCGATGGATAAGGTGCCACTAAAAAATTGGAGGACGAACCAGAAAAAAAGGAGTAGGACTGCTGGTATTTCGACGAAAGTAATGAAAAAAAAGATTGGTACCGCGGTGATAATCCGGGCGAAGGGGAAGGAGATCAAATAAGCCCCCAGCACTCCGGCGATGGCACCGCTTGCTCCCACTACCGGCACAGTGGAGCGAGGGTTAAAAAAAACATGAGCTACGGTAGCAATAACTCCGCAGATGAGATAAAAAAGAAGAAACTTGCTATGCCCCAGTTTATCTTCCACATTGTCTCCGAATATCCAGAGATACCACATGTTTCCAATGATGTGAAGCCAGCCACCGTGGAAGAACATGGAGGTAAAGAACGAAAGAAAAACGTATTTTACCTCTATTCCCGGGACCGTTCCGTAAGAAATTACCTTTGCCGGAACCAAGGCGTAGTGGTTTAAAAAAATACTCAGCCTTTCTCCCAGCATTAATTCATAAAAGAATACCACGATATTGGTAATAATTAAAAGAATGGTTACCAAAGGAAATGTACCGGAGGGATTTTTATCGCGTAAAGGCAACATTTTTCTAACCGGCTTACAAAAAGATTCATGTTAATTGGACAAGCTTACGAGAAGAGTCCCCAAGTTCAAAACGTTCCCAGTTGGCATGAACTGATTTTGACTCCCAGGGTTTCACAAGCCGACGATACGGTCATTCGGGGTATCCTGAATTGTTCTGCGATGTTAAAGGCAGTGGCACAGGGCAGACGGCCATTAACCAAACGTGCCTGAATGGTTTTTTCTAAGTTCACTTCTACCGAAGGAAGCGGCTTTACAATTCGCTTTTGTGGTTCGTAGCCAAAGAGACCTAACTGGCATTGAGAAATGTGAATTTCGAGAAGGTCAGCGGTGCGACCCACCTCAATTGGCTGGGCAGAAAGTCCCTCAGCGATTTCGAATGTCTGAGCACAGGTGAGACTTTTTTCATGACTGCGCCCGCGGACCACTTCGGCTATTTTTTGATCAGGCTTAGTGCCCGGAGGATATTTATCTCGATAGTGGCCTTCATGTTCCCGGGTCATAGGATTCCTGCGTTTTTAGTAGTTATTTACGTTCTCCGGTGAGGGACTTAAAGTTTTGTAAGGCATTATCCGTTCTATAGGTGGAGTATTCATCAATCACGTTTCCTCCTTTTACGATACAGACCTTATCCATTTGGTAGGGGATGGAAACCTTGATTAATTCATATTCCCCTGCCCTTTCCAACAGGGTAATACTCCCATAACGGGTGGAGATGACATCAGTGGTAGAACCTTTAAGTGAGGGTGAGACTGGTGCACAGGCACAGAAAAAAGTAACGAACATAATGAAAGCAAATCCTTTTAATCTCATGATAACCTCCTCTTAAAGAAAGTAAACAGATTTTTAGGGGATTTTCCCCAGGGTATTGAAACATAGATTTACCCTTATTGGTGCTTTTTGTCAATAGCCGTTTCCCTTGAAAATAACGGCTACCTTTACTATTCTTAGGAAAAAAATAAAAGAGACTTTTTTCTTGTTTACGTTATTGAATTAGTTTATTCTCCTCGTCGGAAACCGTGCCAGAGTGCTATTGTGGTTTATACTTAACGCAATCATTGTTTAGACCATCGGAAGGGGTAGGAGATGTCGCTCATTGATTTATCCTTACGTATAGAAGAAGGAATGCTTGTTTACCCCGGTGACGTGCACACTTCGATTAACCGATTGGATGACTCCAAGATCCTGGAAGCGGGGTGGACCGCTCACAATATCACCATGAGCCTGCATGCCGGAACGCATGTAGAATCGCCAGCCCATTCTATTCCAGGGGGTAAAATGCTCAGTGCCTATCCTTTAGAAACATTTTGCGGAGAAGTGACGACAATTACCTGGGAAGATATTGGACGTTATCCGGTAAGTACGCCGATATTATTGCTTTATTCAGGCTACGATGCGTGGTGGGGCAAAGAAAAGTACCTCTCACCACCTCCTTTAACCCTGGAACAGGCAGAGTGGATTGCCGGATTGGGGATAAAAGTCCTCGGCAATGATACCATCTCGGTGGGAGACGTTAACGTCCATCGGACCATTCAGGGAAAAGATATCTTGATCATTGAGAGCATGGGTAACTTAAAGCACTTGCTCTATCAGAAGGCCAAATTGTACCTCTTTCCGCTCAAGATAGACAAAGAGGCTTCACCAGTTCGGGCAGTGGCTGAAATCCTCTGAGGTCTCTACGGATATTATAAGCGCCCCTCCTCTTTATCCTTCAATAATGTGTAAGTCAGCTTAAGAAAATCTGCTTCGGTTACAATCCCCACTAATTTCTTGTCAGCGACAACCGGTAAGCAACCATACTTGTTTTTTAAAAGGATAGCTATGGCTGAACCCAAGTCTAACTCGGGACTGGCAGTTGCCACTTTAGTTTTCATCACCTTCTTGATGGGAATATGTCGGTCCAGGTCAGCTTGTTCTTTTTCGTCAATATCGGCTAAGAGAGAAATCGTGAGGGACAGTAAGTCCCGATGGGTTAATAAACCAACAAAGTGACCGTCAGTATTAACAATAGGAACATGGCGAATATGTTCGACGTTCATTAGAGAGCGGGCGAGTTCCAACGTATCGGTGGCATATAAAACAAAAACGTCAGTTGTCATGATGTCTTTCACTTTAAGCATCACCATCTCCTTGAAAATAACATATTAAAATCCTTCGCATTATGTTTTTTGCCTCGTTTACATCTGCCGGACATAAATGTGCGAAGCCACCTCTTCATCAATGGCAAACTGGCTTTTGCCAACCTGAATTACGTAGGATGGGAACTTCTGAATCAGTAAAACCTCGGTTTTAGGTAAAACACCCATGGCAATTATTTTCTGGAGAATATCGCGATTTCCGGTATGAAGGTAAGCAATCTTTCCCTTTTTATTTACCTCCAATTCAGCTAAGGGGAAGATAATTTTTCTTAGTTTTTCCTTGGAACCACCCAGGCAACAACTACCAGGGGGAATAGGCTTACCGTGGGGACAAGTCTTTGGATGTCCTAAAAGGGTACAAATATTTTTTTCTAAGCCCTTATGTAACAGATGCTCAAATTTACAACTGGTCTTATGAAGGAATTTATTCTTTTCATCAAAGACATCAGCCAATAATCTTTCAGCCAGACGATGTCTCCTTACACATTTCCTGGCTTCAACCTCTCCTGCTTCAGTTAAGCTGAGTTGCTTGTCCTGCACATGAACGTATCCGGTTTTAAGCAACTCTTTTATAACCTCATCGTCCTTTAAGAGCTCAGCATCACACTTACCTTTCTTCTCTTCAACCGTGATGATCCACAGGGATTCCAATATTTCCTCTATCCTATCTTTTATCTCCACTAACTGATCGCCTCCTCTTTTTTAAAGATCAAATCCGCCCAAGGATCATTTCATAACCGCACCCCCAATTTATTTAATACCAGATTAACCGTAAAAGCTACTCCAAAGGAAACACATAAAGTAAAAAGAGAGATTCCCACACCGGTCTTCCATCCCCTTTCTTTTAGGTTCATTAAAAACTGAGCAATACAGGGAAGGAACAGGGTTAGTGCTACACAGGCCACAACAAGCTGGTCGCCGGTTAATACCTCGCCTTTATGGAGGTCATAAAGACCTGCTGCCCCATAGTCACGACGGAAAAATCCGAAAAGAAATATCTTGGCAGCTTCAGGCGGTAAGCCTACCATTGTAACGGGTTTGCGTAATACGGAAATGATGAAATCAAATAAATGCGTAAGCTTTCCAAACCAGATAAAAACACTCGCCAGTAAAAATAAAGGCAAAATCTCCATAAAGTACCATTTAACCCGGGCATAGGTTTTGGTAAGAATGTTTGATAGGTTAGGTAACCTAAGCGGTGGTATTTCGATGTAAAACGAAGGCTTTTCACCAGGTAAAAGTTTAGAAGTTAAAAATCCGATAAACAAGAATACCAGGCTTATTATGCCTACCCAGATCACCATGGCTTTAGGGTGCCCTTCCAGAAGGGCTAAGATTACCCCTAATTGGGCTGAACACGGAACCGCCAGGGCTAAAAGCATGGTGGCGATGATCCGTTCTCTTTTAGTGGGAAGGGTTCGGGTAACCAAGGTGGCCATAGTGGCACAGCCAAAGCCAAGTACCATGGGGATTACCGCCCTTCCACTCAAACCGATTTTTTTAAATGTCCTATCAATCAGCATGGCTAAGCGGGGGAGATAGCCAGTATCTTCAATAATGGAAAAGAAGATCAAAAAGAAAGAAACTATTGGTAAAATGAGCGCCACTGTATATCGTATCCCGAGAGTTAAGACCCCATACTCACCGATCAGGAGATCCTGTAGCACTCTCCAGGGGACCAGGGAGGAAAATACTTTCACCAAAAATGGGTTAAGGTGTTTATCGAAAATTGTCCCTTCAATAAAATTCACTACTGTTCCAGCTCCAAAATTCCCAACAAATTTATAAAGCCCAAAATAGAGGATGAAGAAAAGTATCGGGAGGCCGGCTATGGGATTCATCATTAACCGGCTTAGTTTCTCCACAAAACTTATTCGTTCCTCTTTTACTTTAACTACCTTATTTATGATTCTATCAACTTCTTCCTTGCGAAGAAGCGCTACCTCATACTCAAGGGGATGAGTGTAGCATGACTTAACACTTTCCGTTATTTTTTCAATACGACTGATAATATCGGGCTGCGTTTCTTTAACCAACTCCTTAATTTCCTGGTCTTCCTGAAGCAACAAAAGACCAATTGCTCTCTTGGATAGGGTGTAATTACCGTTTAATAGTTTTTCTATCTTCTCCAGAGCGATTTCTAAGGAGTGTTCTATAGGGCCATCATGGTCAGTTTCTTTCGTGAGTTGCATATTCCAGTATTCTTCTTTCTAAAGTATCCATTCCTTTTTTGGAGGTAGAGACAGTTCCTATCACGGGAATGGTAAGTAGCTTCTCTAAGAGTTTCATGTCAATTTCAACTCCCGCCCTTTCTGCCTCATCCATAATGTTTAAAACCAAAATCACCGGGAGCGAAGCCTCAATTAACTGAATGGTCAAAGGGAGCATGCGCTCTAAATTCTTGGCATCAACCACATGTAAAACAATATCCGGCCTTCTCTGAATGAGGATTTTTCTGGCGACCCGTTCCTCTTCGGTAATCGGGATGAAGGAATACATCCCGGGGGTATCTATTACCTCAAACGTTGTCCCCTTTATTTCGGCAAATCCGCTGGTAACTTCAACTGAAGTTCCGGGATAATTAGAGACCGTTACATAATTATTCGTGAGATTATTAAACAAAAGACTTTTCCCAACATTCGGACTTCCTACAATTACGATCTTTTTAAACTGGTTTTGGCTGGGATGCTTTTGCCCTGCACTACCGGATGAATCCGGTTTAATTTTTCTGATTACGTTAGCAATGTTCATTTTCCCCTACTCAAAGAATATAAAGTTCCCTCTTAAACGCTTTCACCCCTAAGGAACGTTTTATTTCGTTGGTTCGCTCTTAATCTTACCGTTTATTTCTTTCTCTTCGAGAAAACGCTCCTCGATGGAGACCTTCATATGGCGCTCACAGTTTCCTTTAGAGATTTCCTTTCGGCAATTACTTTTAAAATATTCCAGACACTCAGAACCCCCCCCCGGGCAAGACTCGATAAATTCTATAAATCCGATTAGTTTTTTTAAGGTTACCGGACTAATGGTATGTTCCATCCGGCAGGCATCACTATCAGCCTGCCGGGTGTTAACCTTTAAGATGTTGTTTAAAAAGTTAAAAAGAATCATGTGCTTAAGAACAGTTTCCTTAGCTTTTTTGAGCCCGGAAGCGGTGAGATCAGCATACTCATATTTTTCGTGGCTAATAAAGTTTTTTTTGGCCAGATTATTTAACATGGAGGTGACGCTGGGCATTTTTACATTTAACCCTTTGGCAATGTCTCTTACCCGCGCTACTTTATTTTCTTGTTTTAGCTTTAATATTAATTCCAAGTAATCTTCCATAGCCGGGGTTATGGTTTTTCCCATTGTTTCTCCTCTCGAAATTCTTGTACTGCTTTAATAAAGTTTAGAGGAATTTATAAACTTAGAATAACCTAACTTAACCGGATGTCAAGTATTTTTGATTATCTTTATTGAAGTTGTTTATGGGGGGGAGTATACTGGATAAAAAAATATAAGGTTTATGAGGAAAATTTTGAAAGGATACATCCATGCATGATTCAGAGACCCTGTCCCGGGAGGAAATTAGAGCTATTCTCATTGAAATTCATAGAGAAAACCAGGCCCTTTGGAGTAAATGGTTTGACCGCATTTCTGACCCGGCTGAACGATCCGGTCTTTATCGCTATCGGGAAGGCTTTGATGCGGCAATCCTCAATTTGGCGCAGCGGTTTCGCATTAATCTTCGTACTTCTCAATCGTCAAGTCCAGAAGAAGGGAAAAAGGAGAAGGCCCAGGTGATTAGTATAGAGAAGATCATTGGTTATACGGAGGGGAGTGGGGTAGGGTGCCCCCATTGTCAAAGCCTTCTTTTTAGAAAAGGCAAGAAAATCTGGCACTGTCCGGTTTGTGATATTGATTTTCGCTCGTTAGAAGAGGAGTAGCTAAAAATACGCCTTCATTTCCTGACAGGTATCTTCGGGCCTTATGATCGAGAGGGATTCATCATGGAGAAGCCCGGGAAAACTCACGTCGCTTGTATCCACTGGGGGAATAGTGAACCGGGGAATTATCCGGGCATGGGTCCAAAAGTACTCTTTCTCCTTCAAGCCGGAAAAAATTGTCAGATTGAAACTGATTACATTATTTTTTTCGAAATACGATAATACCTTTTTAAGCCCTTGGGCGAAGTCGTGAAAATCTTCCGGAGAAATTTCTAACAAGGAAAGCCGGTTAGCAAAAATACCCATCACATCAAACATCATCCCTTTTGGGGCAAAGTAGAGGAGCCAGCATACATTTCCAGTTGTTCCTAAAAATCTCTCCTCCAGCCTTTTTTCTTCATTGATTAAATCCTCCCAATAATTGACGTTGAATTTTTTCCAGAAGCGCTTGGCTCGCTTAAGGATTAGTTTGTGATGATCCGAAGGATCATTGTCTGCCATAAGGTGGAGGTGGGGATGGACTAAACTCCCCCCTGAAGGAGGCATATAGTTCCAGTTTAGGGAAAAATATCTGTTTTTTGCATTACGTTGATAAACTTTTTTGAGGAAGGCCTGGGAGGCCAAGAACCCATTTACTAAAAGCGCTTCAGAAAAGTCAGTTAACCCAACAAAATGGTCTTTGGAAAAAATAGTAACGGCATTATTCTGATCATAGGGCATAGAATTCGGGAAAACCACTGCCTCCCCCAGTTGTATTCTCCCCTCAGGGATAAAATTGGGAGAAAATTGAGGGGTCATTTTCTCCAGATTGTCTTCGCAGAAAGGGCAAGGCCGTCCGAGAGATTTCTCTATCATCGTTTTTAAATCGGGTGGGTTAAGGATCTTGAATTTAAGGTTCATGATTCGCGATCTTCTTCGGGTCAGAGGGTCAATTCGAAACTCGAAACGGATATGATTCTCGTTAAACCCCTGTCTCGGGTCGAGAAGGGTTACTTTCTTAACCGATCTTTTAAAACGAACTGCCATAGGGACCTCTTTTATTTAGATTCTGGAAGAGTAAATTACCATCTCCATAGGCGGTAGCTTTTATGAAAAAATTTTTGATGTCATTCCGTGCTTGACACGGAATCCAGGATTTTGATCCGAAAATAGATTTTTTGAGCTTCCAAGCATTAAAAAATCCCCCTCACTCCCCCTTTAAGAAAGGGGAAATTCGTATTCTCTCCCTTTAGCAAAGGGAGGGAAGGAGGGATTTGTCAAAATAAATCAAGAATTATTTCATCATTCGTGGTACCCCGAAGGGGAATGAAAGTTTAGCCAGTATATAGAAATCTCGTTTTTTTGCAAAGATAATTTGGCTTCTGCACTTTACCCAAAATTTTAGAAAGACATAGGGTAGGTTATAATGGTTATAATCTGTATTAATAAATAGGGAGCCGAAAGTGGAATGAAAGGACTTATCCCCTATTTCGCAAAATTTTGGGGAAGGTCTGACATAAAATCTCTTGACAAATCAATGGATTTTCTCAAAAATTTAAATAGGAGAAGAAATCCTCATAGACCCTGCTTTGGGATCGCGATTCTCCACTCCCGTCATTGCGAAGTAGAAACAAACTTGGAGATTCCTCGCTTCGCTCGGAACAGGCATCGCAATATCAATTGGATGCTCGTTTTTCTCAAAGGAGCAAAGGGCAGAAAGACAGATACACATTGCTTTCTGAAACTACTTTAAAGACCTTAAGAGAATATTGGAAGGAATATAAACCAACAAAGTGGTTATTTTCTGGACCAGACAAAGGTGTGGATAGACGACAGAGTCGTCTATCATCTCAAAATTGAACAAAAAGCGACCTTGTCGCTTGTGAACGAGTTATATGAAATACATTTTTTCCTTTTAATTATATTCTTAACTTTTTTATGTTCGATATTAAAATGACCTGTCAAAATTGTAGAAGTTGTTGCAAATTTAAAAAAGACGAAACTTATTTTGCACCAATCTTTAATAAAGATGAAATTAATTTGATTAAATTTAAAGGATATTTTATTGACTCCTTTAAACCACATAAAAATCCACATGATGTTTTCCAAATAAAATTAATCGAATACAAAAAAGATTATTCGTATCATGCATGTCCTTATTTAAATGAAAATACTCATCTATGC
>JAZDOO010000079.1:0-7576 GCA_043798555.1 Pseudomonadota bacterium
CTGGATAGGGCGAGAATAACGAAATCTAAAATAAATAAAGGGAGTAAGCAATGTCGAAAAAAATAGGAGAATTCATCTTGGAAAGGCGAGTATGGATTTTAGGCCTAATGCTCTTAATTACCTTATTTTTTATCTATGAAATCGTTACTAAATTCACTTCCTACACAAATTTTGCTGATCTCCTTCCCCAGAAACACCCCTTTGTAAAAACCCATAACGATTTTCGCAAAACTTTTGGCGGGGCCAATAAGATTGCCTTAGCGGTTACGGTGAAAGAGGGGGATATTTATAATTATGAAACGCTCTCAAAAATAATCGCCATCAACGAGGATATGATTTTCTTTCCGGGAGTCGACCGTTACAAGATTTATTCCATTGGCGATCAAAAGGTCAAAAATGTGATAACCGATGCCTGGGGAATCAAGGCTCCCTCTTTGATGTGGCCCGTAGCTCCCAAGACACCAGAAGGGATAAAAGCACTTAAAGAAGCTATTTTTTCCAATGACTTGTATTACGGAGGCTTTGTTTCCCTGGATGCAAAATCTGCCCTCATGGTTGCCGATTTTTTTGAAGAGAAACTGGACTACTTAAAAGCATTCGAGGCTTTGGAGGAGCTCCGGAATAAGTATGAGGACTCAAAACATATCATTTCCATCGTAGGACCACCCATGATTCTGGGGTTTGTGGAGAGCGCCCTCCACCAAACCTTTGCAATCTTTACGGTTAGCTTCGTCGCTATCATCATCATGCTCTGGACCCTGTTTCGCTCCATCCGGGGGGTTGTCTTACCGCTAGTTGCCGCTGTCGCCAGCGCGATCTGGGGGTTAGGGATTTTTGCAGTGTTACGGCTTAATTTAGAACCGCTCATGCTGGTACTCCCGGTTTTGGTATCTGCCATGGGGGTCAGCCATATGACTCAGGTGTTGCAACGGTACGAAGAGGAATACGAGGTATTACGGGATGTGAGAGAATCGTGCATCCGAACCTTTGATGTGCTCTTCGTCCCCAATTTGGCATCCCTCCTCAGCGAAGCCTTCGGGATTGTCCTTATCGCCATCTGCCCAATCCCGATCTTTTTAAAATTCGGGCTCATCTGCGGATTGTGGGCCTTGCAGACCTTGCTGTTTACCCTCGTTTTAGGTCCGCCGATCCTCAGCTTCCTGCCTCCCCCGAAAATTAAATCAGACATGGCGCACAGGTCTCTGTTAGACAGATTGTTTTCGTCAGCAGCGCAGCATTTGTCCTATAGAAAGATTCGCTGGCCAATGGTGATTGGTAGCATCATCCTTTGCGTGGTTTGTGGCTATGTGGGCAGGAATGCTTACTACGGCGATGTCCATGAAGGGTCTTCGGTACTCTGGCCGGATTCCCGATATAATCAAGATGCCAAGCTGATTAATGGGCCTTTTACTGGTTTACAGAACCCGATGCTGGTAGTTTTAGAGGGGAAAGGGGAGGCATATGCTAAAAAGACCTTACCCCCCGGTGCGGATGGGGAATTCCATAAGCAAATCACTGAGAAGGCGCATATGTTCCTCAAGGGGAAACAGGACCTTAAAAGAGTTATCTGTTTCCCGGAAGTTCTGAAAATGGCGGAAGCCTTTCAGCGGAAAATGGCTTCTCTTCCTGAGGTGGGTGCCACCGAATCGTTTGTGGATCTTCTGAAAAAGATCACTATGCTTTTATACTTAGACGACCCAAATTGGAATGTCCTCCCGGGTGATTACCATGCGGCAGCCCAGAATCTCCACATAATCGAAAATACCGGACGGCCGGGAGAACTTGACCGCTACTTTACGTCTGACAAACAGGCCATGAGCATTATGATCTATGTGAAAGACCATAAAGGCGATACCATACGTAATGTCATTGTTAAAGCCAAGGAATTTATCGAACAGATCAACAAGGAATACACAAGTGAGATAAAGGTAAATTTCCGTCTCGCGGCAGGAGTGATTGGGACAGAAGGGGCGGTGAACGAAGTTCTTGAGGAGGCAAACCTTATAACCTTCGTGTTAGCGGCAATCGGAGTCTGGGCGGTATGCGCGGTGATCTTCCGTTCAGCCGTGGCCGGGCTGATTTTGCTCGTTCCCCTGATCATCTCCAACTTCGTTGCCATCGCCTACATGGCCTGGAGGATGATCGGGCTTACGGTGAGCACCTTTCCAGTTTTCTCCGTGGGGATAGGACTCGGGGTAGATTACGGATGCTACATCTATGCGCGCATTCAGGATGAGTATAAGGCCGGGAGGGATCTGGAAAGTGCCATTATGGCTGCGATCGCGGGTACGGGGAAGACAGTCGCTTACATCGTCCTGACCGTGGTGCTGGGTGTGGGGTTCTGGTATTTCTCTGACCTCATGTTCCAGGCGAACATGGGCTTCATGATTGGATTTATCATGGTTATCAATGCCTTTGGAGCGCTTTTGGTGCTGCCGGCGGTGGTTTCTATAGTTAAACCAAAATCCATCACGGGATTGAGATAGAGGCGTGCTCTTTTTGTTATGCCTGCGGTTATCTCCTTGGCGAAACCAAAATTCATCATTAAAGGGAGAGAACTATTTTAGCCACAAATTGATCAAAGGGAGAGAAAGGAGGTGGATAGGTAAAAGGAAAGTAATGGAACCATTGGTTATTAATCTTCACTGAACGAAGGAGGAGGATTCTCTATGAAAAAGAATATTATAGCAACAGTTATTGGTCTGGGTTTTCTTCTCTCAATGGCAGGAGCGGACAATGTGTCTGCTTATACCTGGGATGCCCTTTGTGGTAAGTTTAAACTTAGCGGTCGCTTGGAGAATTTCACTGGCTGGAGGACCCAAGATCACGCTGTACTTTCCCTTGACCGACCGGGCGAGCCTATAAGGGAAGCAGGAGACCTGGCGATATTCAGGAACACTCTCCAACTCGAGATGGAGTACTCCTTGGGCGAGCATTTTAGTATTTTCAGTATATACCGGCTTGCCTATGAAGGGGGTTACGATGTCCAGAGTGTAGATGACCGGCCCCGGGACCAAGAGTTTATTCAAGATGAACTGAGGGAGCTTTATGTCACGTTGGCATTTGACGAATGGACCTTCAAAATCGGCAAGCAGCAGCTTGTCTGGGGGGAAACTGATGTATTGCGAATGGCGGATGTTATTAATCCTTTGGACTTGAGCTGGAATTGGTCCAATGAGACTTGGGAGGATATCAGGCGGCCACTGCGAATGATAGTTGCAACTTATGCACCAGAAAGATTTGTTACGAACAATGTGAGTCTGGAAGCAGTCTTTATCCCCGAAGATTTTAAGGCCACTCTTACTCCCCGGCCCGGTTCAAACTGGCACATTGACTTGGCCGGCTGGGAGCTTTTTAGGACCGCTTATAGGGCTGGAGAACCCAATGACAATAATGACGAATATGGATTCAGGCTCCGAGGAGTTATAAAAGGTGCTGAAGTGAGTGTTTTCGACTGGTATGGTCGGCTGGATGGCGGTGTGGTAAATCTGGATCATTTTATCGGATTCCTGACTGGCACGCACGGTGTAGGGTTTGTGGACTATCCGAAGTTCAACAGTACCGGAGCCACGTTGAACTGGTTTGACCCGTGGACAAGGACTGTTTGGCGGTTTGAGGGCTCCTACAATTTTGAAGAGCCTTTTAACGACTCGTTTTTCAGGATCCAAAGATGGGATAGCCTAAACTTTATGATTGGATTTGACCGGCCAACCTGGATTCGCTTACTCAATCCCGAGCAAACCTGGTTTCTGAGCTTCCAGTGGTTTCACAAAAACATCCTGGACTATAAACACAGCTACGGCCTCATTTCCCCGAGCCAGTCAAATGACCAGTACCAAAACATTGCCATCTTTCTGATGACCAGTGGTTACAAGAACAACATTTACACGCCCACGCTCGCTGTGGCCTACGATCTTAGCGGCACCTGGTTCGTCGCCCCGTCATTTAAATATAATTTTAACAGTGAATTGGCCTTTACCATCGGGGCAAATTTCTATATCGCTACGACCACCAGGGATAGTATTTGGGGAACCGTCCGGGATAATGACCAGGTTTATTTTAGGATCCGCTATGGATTCCGGTAATCTTTCCTGAGAAGGAGAGCTAATTATAACCATTTCATGCGAAAGGAGTTAGGCATCATGAAAAGAAAGAGCTTTATTTCAGTTCTGATTTTGGCGTTTATAGTCATGACCGTTTCCTGGTCCTTAGGCAAAGAACCAGAGGTGGGAAGAACTTACACTGCTAAAGATGTGGCGGAAATAAAGGAGTATCTTCCTCCAACGATTTATCACATGATGGCCAGTGGTGAGTTAGGGGATGACGGACAGATCCGGGTTGACCCGACTGAGAATTATATTGCGAAGGGCTTGAATAAATTTTGGTACGAAGCCACCGAGGCAAATAAGGGTAAAGCCAAAATCGGGCCCAAAGGAGAACTTGTCAACTGGGTAAGCGGGTTTCCCTTTGGCATGGAGCCAAAAAGTGGAGCGGAGATAGCGTGGAATATTGACCTCCATTATCGGGGGGATGACAGAATAAACGACTGGGAGCTTCCGGTATTCTTAAAGACCAAGATCGAAAAAGTCAACATGGCAGTCTGTAAGTTCCTGTACATGTCCTCAAAGTGGGGTAACGGAAGACGGTTCTTCTGCGGAGATATTCCCAACCCTCAGGATATCCAGGAATACTACTACGTGGGACTATATGCTCCGGAAGAAGTAAATGGATTGCAGACCCTGGAAATCAGGTACTATGCCCCCGATAAACCGGATGACATGTGGGCGTATGTACCATCCATGAGAAGGATAAGGCGGATGTCTACCGCCCAGAGAATGGATCAGTGGGCGGGAACAGACTCCACCTATGATGATTTTGATGGCTGGCATGGAAAATCTCCGGACTGGAATATTAACATAGTCGGCAAGAAAAAGATGCTCATCCCGAGGAATCTAACGGAAGAAGCAACGCCTGCCGGCCGTACGAAAATACCTTGGACATTTATTCCATTGCCAATGCAATTTATGGATGTTTATGTGGTGGAGTTTATCCCCAAAGACCCCAATCATATTTACTCCAAGGGTGTTGGGCTGATAGATCCGGAAGTGTTTGAGGTTCCCGTAAGGGAAAACTATGATAAAAGAGGAAATCTCTGGAAGTTCCACGGTGGCCGCTTTGAATTTAAAACCAAACGTTTTGAGTGTGACGGAAAAGATTATTTTACCTATTTTCAGACCGGAGCCTATCACGTTGATATTCAGAGGACCCATGGCCTGTGTGCCATTGCCCCTGCTAAACTTAACTTTGGTATGACGGAAAGCGACTTTACCGTCGAGGCCATGAGAAAATGGGCAAGGTAAAACTACAAAGGACCATGGTGGGTTTTTTGATATTAGTTTGAAAGTTCTCGCCCACCATTAGAGAGAATCCCGCTTCTTGGGATTGCGAAGGATGTGAATAGGCGCACCTGAGGAAGGAAAGTATACCCCTTCCTCAGGAGAAAGGCGCTACATATTCTCATACTTAACTTAAGGACTTCAAGATGCTTCTTGCCTTCCATACCAATCAAAACCCCTTCTCTGTTTTTTGTGGTGCTCTTGTACGATCTTTTCGACATTTTGTTTTAGATGCTCAATATTTTTTAGCCAATGAATTATGTTTTCGTGATCTTTGTTTAAAAAAGTTTAAAAAAGGGAGGAAACATGAGTAACAATTACGCTCACATTTTACAACCCGGTATGATTGGGAAAATGAACTTGAAGAATCGCATTATTTTTAGCCCGTGTGAGACGCTTTATGCAACTGTTGATGGAGAGGTAACCCAAAAGGTAATTGATTACTACGCGAGAAGAGCCAAAGGGGGAACAGCACTTTTAGTGGTACATTCTGCCCAGGCATGTACCAAGCTCGACCCCATTGACCCGTTTGCCCATTCTCTCCGGGTAGATGATAATGCCTATATTCCCATGCTTGCCGAGCTTACGGAAGCTGTCCACCGGGCAGGTGCCAAAATTGCTATTTTGGTGTCAGCGGGTGGTGGTGCGGCGGCAATGGGATTTCCTTACGATCGTGGTTTAGAAGGCGTCATAGAAATGCAGAATTTAGGGGTTGGTGACCGAGTATCTCTTGTCGCCCGGAGGCCGGTAAAAGTATTGAGCACCGACGAAGTTAAGAAATTTATTAAGGTATATGGACTTGCTGCGCGTCGAGTGATGCTGGCTGGTTTTGACGCCATGTATATTCATGCCCTTGCCTATTTGACGTCACAGTTTATGTCTCCCCTCTGGAATAACCGGGATGACGAATATGGGAAAGACCGATTGCGATTTCTTCTTGAACTCATTGACGAATGCCGAAAGAATGCAAGCCCTGATTTCCCCTTAGTGGTGCGGATGGCTATCGATGAATATTTCCCGGGTGCCATCACCGTTGAGGAAGGAGTAAAGCTTGCGAAACGGCTCGGGGATGCCGGGGTAAGTGCGATTGACTGCATGGCTGGTATTTATGAATCGATGCACTATATCGTTCCGCCTGTGTATCTTCCCAAGGGAATCTTGGTGAACCTCGCCGAGGCAGTGAAAAAAGAAGTGAAAATCCCGGTAATTACCCAGGGAAGAATCTATGATCCCGATATGGCGAATGATATTATCCGCGATGGCAAAGCGGATTTTATCCAGATGGCGCGAGGATTGCTGGCTGATCCCGAATGGGTAAATAAAGTGCAGGATGGCCGGGAAAATGAAATCAGAAAGTGCATCGGCTGCAACCGGTGCTTTGACCGAGTTTTGAAAGCCCAGTCCATCAGGTGTGCCATTAACCCCACTGTTGGACGAGAAGGTGAGTTTGAAGAAGTTCCACCACTCACACCCACCTCCAAAAAGGTTGTTGTCGTTGGGGCTGGTCCAGCGGGGATGGAAGCTGCAAGGATTAGTGCAGAAAAAGGCCATAGGGTTACGCTATTTGAAAAAACTGGGGAGCTTGGAGGTGGCCAGTTAAAGTTAGCCACAGTGCCACCATGTAAGGATGAATATTTGAATATAGTCAGATACTATCAGAGTCAGTTTGACAGGCTGAAAAATATCAGCGTTACCCTAAACAAAGAGGTTACTATAGAGGATATTAAAAGGGAAGTACCTGATGTTGTTATTTTAGCTACCGGTGCAACTCCCTTGGTACCGACAATTGAAGGGATCGATCGCGAAAATGTGGTTACCATAAATGATGTCCTGGGAGGCAAAGTCAAGGTAAGTGGAAAGGTAGTCGTTGCTGGTGGCGGTAGTGCTGGAATAGATTGCGCCAATTTCCTCTCGGCGCAGGAAATAGATGTGACGGTAGTGGAGATGTTGGATGAATGTGCCTTAGATGAAGAGCTCATCACCCGACTTACACTCCTTTTCATGCTCGGGCAAAAGAAGAATGTTAAAATCATGACCGGGCTTACGATTCAGAAGATTACCAAAGAGGGGCTTGTTGCCAAAGACAAAGAAAATAAGGAAGTAACCATTCCCGCTGATTATGTGGTCACCGCATTAGGAGTCATACCCTATAATCCTTTGGAAAAAGAGGTGAGAGAAAA
>JAZDOO010000085.1:0-2523 GCA_043798555.1 Pseudomonadota bacterium
TATATTGAGGATTTGCCGGATATTATCTCGGCCTATAAAAAGCATCACCGGGAGCGCATGAATTTGGTCTGGAATGCGCTCAAAAAGAATTCACGGCCCATTTACCAGCTAATTGACGATGTTTTTCCGTATGTGCCCGAACATGATGTTTTCTTAGCGGTATCAGAAATTTTGGTGCACCTGGAGATACTAATCAAAGAAGGCAGAGCAGAGCTTGCAGATGCCGGACCTCCTGCTTTGTATCGTGCCTTGTAACTAAACAGCTTTTCTTAAGGAACACGTTTTTGATTGAGATTCTTGAATTTTACATTACCTTTGCCCAGACTGAAGACAGTACCACATCATTTGGTATAGAAGACGGGACTCCGGGCCTGAAGCTGAAACCCATGGAAAAGATGATGGGAACGGTGGGGCCACGACACTATAATGTTATTTTTGAGGACTGTGCGGTTCCGGAAAAAAATATTCTTGGTGAGAAGGGAAAAGGACTAAATGTGGCTTTTGACATCCTGGCTTTAAGCCGGGTCTCTATCGCCGCCTGTTGCGTGGGAGTGGCCCAGAAATTTTTAGATCTCTCGACCGTTCATGCAAAGAAACGATATACCTTTGGGAAACCCCTCTCTTCCCGCCAGGCTATTCAGTGGAGTCTGGCTGAGATGGCGACTGATATTCAGGCGGGAAGGCTTCTTTACCAGAAGGCGGCCTGGATGTACGAGGAAGGAATCCCTTTTGATATGGAAACAGCTATTGCCAAGCTTTTCACTGAAGAAATGGTGGTGCGGGTGGCAGAGAAGGCTCTCAGACTTCACGGAGGGGTTGGCTATACCCAGGCCCCTTCCCATTGAAAGAATGTTTCGGGATTGCCGGTCATTCCACTTCGAAGAAGGCACCGCCGAGATCCAGAAGCTGGTTATCTCCAGGCAACTTTTAAAAGGATAATGTTAGACAAGCTGTCATTCCTGCGGAAGCAGGAATCTAAAAAGTGGATTCCCGTTTACACGGGAATGACAGCCCATCGGATAATGGTTTGGGAACCCCTTCCATCCGGAGAAAATGGGGGTAGTTAAGATAGCGGGGAAGATCCTCATGAGTAAAGTGAGCATCATTGGGTTAGGTCATATTGGAATGAATATTTTACAGACCTTTGCCCAGGCGAATATAGATGTTTTAGGGATTGAAATTGATAAAAAGATCATTGAGCGCGGATTGGAACGGTCGAAAAAGAATCTGGAATCGTTGGTTAAGAAAGAGAAAATCAGTCCAGAGCGGCGGGATGAAATACTTTCTAAAATGAAAGTGAGTGATGATATTTTTGGTATCAAAGACTCCCAGTGTGTGATTGAGGCTATCTTTGAAGACATTAATCAAAAAAAAGAACTTTTTAAACAAATTAATAAGATTGTTTCCCGGGAGTGTCTGGTTTTAAGTAACACCTCGTCACTTTCCATTACTGAAATGGCTACGGTGGTGGATAACCCTGGACGATTTGCGGGAATGCATTTTTTTAACCCCGTCCCCATTATGAAGCTGGTGGAAGTGGTGCGGGGCCTGCAGACCAGTGATGAAACGGTGGCAGCGACTAAAGAGCTGGCTAAAGCTATCGGGAAGGTTCCCATTATGTGTAAAGATAGCCCGGCCTTTGTGGTTAATCGCATGCTCAACGCCCTGACAAAAGAGGCAATTTTAATTTTGGAAGAAGGGATTGCTTCGGCTGAAGATATTGATACTGGAGCTAAACTGGGGTTAGGACATCCTATGGGGCCATTAGAACTTTTTGACTACCTCAGTGCAATTCATTTGCTTGAGAAGGTATTACAGTATATGTCCGAAGAACTGGACCCACGCTTCAAACCTCCCCGATTATTGAAAAATATGGTTCGAGCCGGTTGGTGGGGAAGGGAATATGGGAGAGGATTCTACCAGTATAAGGAAGGAGAGGAGTAGGATCTATCGGAAATCCACTCCCAAAGTGTCATTACCGCGAAATCGGGAATCCAGAGTATCAATGCAAAATTTTCAATAAAAAATAATCATTTTAAATTGCTAATTTTAACTTGAAAGGTTTATTGCTGGATTCCGCATCACGTGCGGAATGAGAAAAAATTCTTATACCACTGATATGCTCAAAGGAGCTTTGACTGGTTTTATAAAATCATCCATGGATAAGACGGTGGTGACGACAGTTTTTACGGCAGTGGGAGATAAAGCCTTCTGCACTGGTGGGAATACCAAAGAATATGCCACCTTTTATACCAAAAGTGGGAACCGAGGCTTATCTTGGATTTAATGCTTTCAATACCGAAAAAATTACTGGTTCGAGAACTGTTGATCATTTGAAACTTCGTAAGTTAGTAGCAGAAGGCCATATTTTCGATGATGAGTTAGCTGAAGAAGTGTTCTATAAACCCAAGAAGTAAATAAACTCATAATACTGTAGGAGGGATTTACCATATGGCAGGGATCATATCGTACGGTGGGCATATACCGTTTTACCGGATCAGTCGGGAGGAGATTGGGAGGGCG